>JAEZWY010000044.1 GCA_023442905.1 Bacillota bacterium
CTGTTATCCGTATGTTAAAGGGAGCAGTTCAAAACGCTGAAATTAACAAAGGTAGTACGTTGTCTGAAGATGAAGAAATTGAACTTTTGGCTCGCGAGTTGAAGCAACGAAAAGAGTCGGAAGCAGAATTCCGTCAAGCAGATCATGTAGAACTAGCGGATAACGCGGTTGCTGAAATTGCGATTATCGAGCAATACTTGCCAGCACAATTATCAGAAGCTGAATTAGATGAAGGGGTTAAACAAGTCATTGACGAAGTTGGCGCAACATCTATGAAAGATTTTGGTAAAGTGATGCAAACAGCTGTGGCTAAATTTAAAGGTCAAGCTGATGGTAATGCAATCCAAACAGTAGCAAAGAAATATTTAAGTTAATATACTTAAATACGAAAGGGGAGTCATTTGACTTCCTTTTTTTGTTGCTTATGTTGATGATACCTACATAAATGAGAATTTTATTAAAAATATATTAGAATAACCTTGCAAAATGCAGTTGTTTTTGATAAATTAAAGATACCATTTTGAAAGGAGCGACAGCAATGCGTTCATTTATGACATCCTCCACATATATCATGTATGCAAGCGTTTTTGTTGAGTCGCTTTTTCATCAAAAACAAAATTTATTATTATTAGCTAAGTAGGATTCTTCTTTAGGAGAGTCCTTTTCCACGTGAAACGGGCTCTAGCTAATGAAACGGCGGCCTGTTAATGGTCGTCGTTTTTTATTTTTTGATACATAATTGAATGAAAAATTTTGTTGCTGAATGGGATTGTTTTCCAAAGTAAATAATAATTTAAAAGTTGAAGGAGCGATTTGATGGATTTAGGACTAAAAGGTAAAGTTGCAATTATTACAGGAGCAAGTCGAGGGATTGGTTTCGAGACAGCTAAAACATTGGCTGAAGAAGGGGCTCAAGTCGTGATCACTGCTCGTCACAAGGACCGTTTAATCGAAGCACAAACAGCTATAAAGGAAGCTACGGGCGTTGATGTGGACTATGCAGTGGCCGATGTAACTGATTTACCTGCTGTACAAAAAGCGATTTCGGATACTGTAGCAAAATATGGAACGATTGATATTCTTGTGAATAATGCTGGTGGACATCGCGCTGGGTCCTTTGAAGATGTCGATAATGATGCGTGGCGATTTGATTTGGAAATCAAAATTATTGGCGTGGCTAATTTTACACGAGAAGTATTGCCTTACATGCGTAAGCAAAATTCAGGGTCTATTATTAGTGTTGTATCAAATTCAGGTAAGACACCCGGGCCTAAATCAGTTCCAACCTCGCCAGCTCGCTCAGCTGGTCTTGCCGTCATCAAAGAATTAAGTAAAGAATATGGTGAATTTAATATTCGCGCTAACGCGGTATGCATCGGCTACATACGTAGTGAACAAGTAGAGAAAATGTGGCAAAATGATCCTGAAAGACCCACATGGGCTGAATTTTCTAAACAAAAAGCTAAAGATACACATACACCAATGGGGCGTGTTGGCGAAACCATAGAGGCAGCAAAAGTAATTAGCTTCCTCGCATCAGATGCTGCTTCTTATGTAAGTGGTACAGCAGTGAATATTGATGGTGGCGCATCTGACGCCATGTAACAGTGAAGGAGAAAAGCTTATGATGGATCAAGAAATTATTTACGCAAGTCAAACACTTTATCAAGCAGATAATAATAAAATACCGGTAGAATATGGGAAGTTCGGTATAGTAAATGAAGAAGATGGCTACCGTGTTCAACAAGCTGTTTTAGATTTACGAAAAGAGGCCGGCGAACAAGTTGCAGGATATAAAATTTCTTTATCAGCAAAAATCCAGCAGTCATTTTTTAAGACAACAACGCCTTTATATGGTGTGATGACGGATAAAGGTGTTTGGGGCGAGGATATGGATTTAAGTAAATTTATGGGCCCTCTGTTAGAGTTTGAGATTATTTTTAAAGCTGAAGAGGCTATTTTGCCGGAAGATTCAGTAGAAACGATTATGTCAAAGTGTAAGGTAGCCACAGGTTACGAAATTCCTGATTGTCGCTATGCAGATTGGTATGGAAACATCTCGAAGTTTGAATTAATTGCAGATGGCGCAGCTAATGCTGGTGTTGTGGCTGGAGAATATGTTGAACGAACTTATGAAGAAATTGATGATGTAATGGGAACGATTACTCTGGACGGCGAACTTTATGCGCAAGGATCTTCAAAAGAAGTCATGGGTCACCCAGCGTATTCTGTTCAATGGTTGGCACAAAAATTGGCTGAGACTGGTCAAACAATCGAAGCTGGGATGTTTGTAGCTTCTGGGGCTGTGAATATGCCAAAAGTAATTCAACCGGGTACATATATTGGGCAATTTGAAGGATTGCCACCAGTCACACTAAAAGCTAGATAAGATTAAGAAAGCATTTGTGCTACGATATTCGTAAGCGCAAATGCTTTTATTATTCCTTTTATTTAAATTGAATTAATTATTATTTGCTAGTAACCTTTTTCTTTTGAGACGACATTTACACTTAAGTTACTATCATTTACAAAAGAGTTTAAATTAGCTTGGAATATTTTATAGGTTTCAACTGCAAAATGCTCCACTTGGCCTGTCATATGGGGCGTTACATCTATTTTTTCATTTGCCCAGAATGGGTGGTTAGTAGGTAAAGGTTCTTCTTTAAAGACGTCTAAAGCGGCGTAGGCGATGTTTTCATTTTCTAACGCGTCAATCAAATCTTCGTCGACCACTGCAGACCCGCGACCAACGTTAATGAATAGTGGTTGATTCTCTTGACGGTTAAAGAAATCGGTATTGAAAACATCATGTGTTGCATCAGTTTCAGGTAAGACATTCACAATAATATCTGCATCAGTTACATTTTCAAAACCCTCTGCCGTGTTAACAGTCTGATTAAAATAATCTACAGATCGACCTGAAGTGTTGACACCAACTGTTTCTAACCCGAAAGCTTGACCAATACGGGCAATTTCTTTCCCCACATTACCAGCACCAAAAATTAATATTTTTTTCTCAGGTAAAGACATATGTTGCGCATATTCCCAGTGTTTTTCCTGTTCACGTGCTTTGTAAATATGTAAACTGCGATAGTAATTTAAAATATAACCGAAGACCGTTTCAGCTATTGGTGTTGCATGGATACCACTCATGTTAGTAATCTGAATAGTTGGATCAGCAACGATCTCTTTGGGTAATTGGTTAATTCCAGCAAATTGTACTTGAATCCAGCGAAGGCTATCATGACCATTCGTTTTGTATTTCTCGGCTAGATCAGAGTTCCAACCATATTGAATTTCAATATTGGGATAGTCTGCATCTGTTAATTCATTTGCCATTTTAACTTGGTAATTACTCGCAATGTCTTGAATATCTTTAATTTGCCAATCTTTTACTAGATTAGCGATGGCTATAATCTTTTGCATTTTTTATGCCTCCCTAAAGCGTTTTCTCTATTGTATCATTGATTAATTACCTTTCGGAAGTAAATACCCTTTTTGAAAAAAGACTAAGCATTTGAGGATGCATGATCTGTTATTCGTATTTATCCTATATTTTTGCTATAATTTACTTAATACGAAAAGGGGGAAGTTTTCATTTGACAGAATCTACAATCAGTAAAAGTGTAGCCTTGATGAATCCAGCATTAGCCGTACAACTATTTGGTACTGAGGACCGTAATCTTTCTTTGATTGAACAAGCTTTTGAGGTGCAAATATTTGCTAGAGATGAGCATATTGAAGTGACCGGACAAGAAGCGAATGTTATTCAAACAATTGATTTATTAACCGAATTACAAGTTATTCTACAATCAGGTATTACAATTGGTGAACGTGATGTGGT
This sequence comes from Bacillota bacterium, assembly GCA_023442905.1. Taxonomy (GTDB): domain Bacteria; phylum Bacillota; class Bacilli; order Lactobacillales; family Aerococcaceae; genus Aerococcus. Next base: position 3,845 of record JAEZWY010000044.1, read on the forward strand.
TACTGCTATTAAGATGGCGAAGAATGGGACGTTAAACCACTTTGTGAGTTTATATGAGGAAGAAATTGGTCGCACTTTTGAAGGAAAAGCCATTCGCACAAAAACTGTAGGTCAACGTCAATATTTACACGCTGTCAATAAACATGCCATAACTTTTGGTATTGGACCAGCTGGTACTGGGAAAACTTTCTTAGCAGTGATGATGGCCGTTCAGGCACTAAAACAAGGGCGAGTGAAACGTATCGTATTGACACGTCCAGCGGTTGAGGCAGGAGAAAGTCTGGGATTCTTACCAGGGGACTTGAAAGAAAAGGTAGATCCATATTTGCGTCCGATTTATGATGCCTTGTATACGATTTATGGTCGTGAGCACACGGAGCGTTTATTAGAGCGTGGTGTGATCGAAGTTGCGCCACTAGCTTATATGCGTGGGCGTACTTTAGAAGATGCGTTTGTTATCTTAGATGAAGCACAAAATACTACCGTTGCCCAAATGAAGATGTTCTTAACACGTCTTGGATTTGGCTCTAAGATGATTGTCAATGGCGATAAAACTCAAATCGATTTACCAAGAGGTGCAAAATCTGGTTTGATTGACGCTGAACGTCACTTACAAGGTATTAAAGATATAGACTTCGTTAACTTTACTGCAACTGATGTTGTGCGTCATCCAGTAGTATCAGCAATCATTAATGCCTATGCTAGTGAAGATAGCCAAAGTTAAAGCTAAAAGAAAAAGGTGAAAGTGTGTTAGATTTAATTTTTGAAGATAAAACAAGAAAAGTTTCTGCTAAAGATGAAAAAATGTTACATGAATTACTGGAATTTGCAGCTGATTATTTAAAATTAACAGGAGAAATCGGTTTATCATTGACTATTGTTAATGATGCAGAAATTCATGAAATCAATAAAACTTATCGTAATATTGACCGTCCAACCGATGTGATTTCTTTTGCAATTGAAGACCTAGGTGAGGATGAACTATCAGTTGTTGGTCTACCAGAAGATATGCCACGAGAACTAGGGGATCTTTTTATTTCAATCGATAAAACCCAAGCACAAGCCGAGGAATATGGCCATTCTTTTGAACGTGAGTTAGGCTTTTTAGCAATTCATGGCTTCTTACATTTGAATGGATATGACCATATGAATGAAGCGGATGAAAAGGAAATGTTTGGTCTACAGAAAGAGATTTTAGATGCTTATGGACTTAAAAGAGCGTAATCAAACACCAGAACTACCCAAGGTGGATAAAAATCATAATTTTTTTGAATCTATGGGCTATGCCTTGAGTGGTATTCGATTTGCATTTGTTAATGAGCGTAACATTCGATATCAACTACTAGGCTTAATATTAGTGATGTTAGCAGCCTGGTTTTTTAATTTGTCTGTTGAGAAATGGTTAATTCTAATATTAACGTGTGCTATTGTCATTTGTATGGAAATTACCAACACCATAGCTGAATGGATTATTGATTTAGTTACTGACCAGCAATATCATCCGATTGCCAAAAATGTGAAAGATGTAGCCGCAGGTGGTGTCTTAATATCTTCTACAATGGCAGTCATTGTTGGTTTACTCATTTTTGTACCTGAAATTTTACTTTTTTTCCAATAATAATGAATAAGGGAGACTATTTTTGAATATAGAAGATTTTAATATAAATGATTTTGATAATATCGAGGACTTAGAGAAGCTACTAGAAGATGATGGCGACCAGGCAGAAGATAATTTTGATGGATATAAATCAGGTTTTGTAGCTATCGTTGGTCGTCCTAATGTTGGGAAGTCTACATTTTTAAACCGTGTTGTTGGACAAAAGGTAGCAATTATGTCTGATAAAGCTCAGACGACACGAAATAAGATTCAAGCTGTTTATACTACTGAAGAAGCTCAGATTGTCTTTATTGATACACCTGGTATTCATAAACCACATAATGAGTTAGGTGAATTTATGAATAAGTCTGCTTACCAATCTCTTGAGGAAGTCGATGCTATCTTGATGTTGGTGAATGCTGAAGAACCAATTGGACCTGGTGACAAGTTTGTCTTCGAAAAAATTAAAAACTATAAAACACGCAAGTTTTTAGGTGTAAATAAAATTGATAAGGTTTCACCAGAAACTTTAGCTGATTTTATGCAAACTATTCCAAACCCAGAAAGTTTTGATGGCATTATACCGTTATCTGCTTTAAACGGGAACAATGTAGAAACTTTAATTGATACATTGGTAAATCTATTACCAACAGGACCACAATATTATCCGTCTGAGTTTATTACAGATCATCCAGAATATTTTGTGGTATCCGAATTAATCCGTGAACAGATTCTATTGAATACTTATGAAGAAATTCCACATTCGGTAGCTGTTCAAGTTGACTCTATGCAAAAAGATGAACTAGACCGTGTCCATGTATATGCCACTATTATAGTTGATCAAAAGAGCCAAAAAGGGATCATCATCGGTAAAGGTGGTAAAATGATCAAGAAAATTGGTGTGGAAGCGCGTAAAGAAATTGAAAATCTATTAGGTTCAAAAATATATTTGGAACTTTGGGTGAAAATTATAAAGAACTGGCGAAATAATAAAGCAAATTTAGGTGACTTAGGTTATAACCATAAAAATTACAAAGGCTAGTCCACAGAAGAAGTAGGTATATTCACATGCGTATTGAAAGGAGGGCAAGACCATGCGGAAGGACCATTATGCGCGTTTCGATGGGATTGTTCTTTTTACGCGTAAGTATAAAGAAAATGATTTACTGATCAAGATATTTACAAAAGAATTTGGAAAGCGTATGTTTTTCGTTAAAAATATTCAACGGCAAAATAATGGTTTAAGAGAGATTGCCTTTCCATATATGCGTGCCTCTTTTGTAGGTACTATTAATGATAAAGGTTTTTCTTTCTTGAATGATACTGGCAATATCCAATTTCCTAAGACGACAATTGCTGATATCCAAGCCAATGCTTATGCTGCTTATATGACAGGTTTAACTGATGCAGCTTTTGAAGACTTTATTAAAGAAGACAAGGTTTTTGATTTGTTGTGGCAAGGTTTGGGTAAAATTGAAGCAGGTGTTGATCCGTCGGTTGTTGCGAATATATTTGAAATTCAATTGCTGCCTAAATTCGGTGTAGCACCGAACTTTCTACATTGTGCAATTTGTGGACGCGACCAAGGAAGATTCGATTACTCCATGCAATATGCTGGGGTTTTATGTGCTAATCATTTTCACATGGATGAACGTCGTTTGCACTGGTCACCTAGAGCCAGCCATTTTATTCGAATGTTTAGTCAAATTCCCTATGATAAGTTAGGAGAAGTGAACTTACAGGCTGGCACCAAAGCAGAAATAAGACAGGCCTTAGATGACCTATATGAGGAGTATGTTGGCATCCATTTGAAGAGTAGACACTTTATCAGTCAGTTGGAAACTTTTATCAATCCACTTGACGATAAAAGAGAAAAAAAGTATGATAGTAGCTGAATAAAAGAAGTGCAATGAAAATACTAAGTAACTAGAGCTAGATTCTAAAGCGAGGTCGGACAGTGGAAGCGGCTGAATTAAACTCATGTGAAGGCATATTGGAGCACTTAACAATAAAGCGCTAATGAGTTTACTCATTAGAAGTAGGGTGGAACCGCGATATAATCGTCCCTATGTGTTTGTTTTTTCAAATACATAGGGGCTTTTTTGTGTCTTCTGATGTATTTGACCACTAAAGATTAAGAATGAGGAAGTGAACATCTTGGCAACGAATCATAAAACATTTCAAGATATTATTTTAACTTTACAAAATTACTGGGCAGAGCAAGGCTGCTTAGTTTTAAATGCCTATGATACTGAAAAAGGTGCGGGTACTATGTCACCTTATACCTTCTTGCGAGCAATCGGACCTGAACCGTGGAATGCTTGTTACGTAGAGCCATCTCGTCGTCCAGCTGACGGTCGTTATGGTGAAAATCCAAACCGTTTATACCAACATCACCAATTCCAAGTCGTGATGAAGCCAAATCCAGAAAATATTCAAGAGCTTTATATTGAAAGCCTAAAACAATTAGGTATTGATCCATTAAAACATGATATTCGTTTTGTAGAAGATAACTGGGAAAATCCTTCATTAGGTTGTGCTGGTTTAGGTTGGGAAGTTTGGTTAGACGGGATGGAAGTTACCCAATTTACTTATTTCCAACAAGTTGGTGGATTGGAATGTAAGCCTGTAACATCTGAATTAACTTACGGTTTAGAACGTTTAGCTTCTTACATCCAAGAGGTTGACTCAGTTTATGATATTGAATGGGTTGAAGGGGTCAAATATGGTGAAATTTTTGGCCAAGCTGAGTATGAGCACTCAGTTTATTCATTTGAAGAATCAGATGTAGATATGTTGTTCTCTGCCTTCAATAAATATGAAACTGAAGCGCTAAAACAGATCGATAATGAATTAGTTCACCCGGCTTATGACTACATTTTAAAATGCTCACATACATTTAACTTATTGGATGCGCGTGGGGTCATCTCTGTTACTGACCGTGCTGCTTATCTAGCACGTATCCGTAATATGGCGCGTCGCGTAGCTAAAATGTTTGTGAAAAAACGTGCTGATTTGGGTTACCCATTATTAGACCGCGAAACAGCAGAAGCGTTATTGAAGGAGGCAAAATAATGAGCCAACATAAATTTTTATTTGAAATTGGTTTAGAAGAGGTACCTGCCCAATACGTGCGTAATGCCGTTAACCAATTAAAAGCTTTAGTTGAAAACTTTTTAACAGAAAACCGTTTAACTTTTGAAAATGTTGAAACATTTGCGACCCCACGTCGTTTAACAGTTCGTGTGAATGGTCTAGCAGATAAACAAACAGATTTTTCTGAAGTTGCTAAGGGGCCAGCTAAACGTATTGCCCAAGATGAAGAAGGTAACTGGACCAAAGCTGCGCAAGGTTTTGCTCGCGGAAAAGGCGCATCTGTTGAAGATATTTACTTTGAGGAAGTAAAAGGGGAAGAGTATGTTTTCATTAAAATATCTAACCCAGGAAGTCCTGCAGCAGATATTTTACAAAATATTGTAACTGTTATTGATCATATGTCATTCCCTGTTTCTATGCACTGGGCTTCATATGATGTCAAATATATTCGCCCAATTCACTGGATGGTAGCATTACTGGATGATCAAGTCTTACCATTAACTTTCTTGAATTTAACAGCTTCAAATGTTTCTCGTGGACATCGCTATTTAGGTGACCAAGCTGTAACGATTGCTGATGCAGATGCTTATGAAGCAGCATTAGCAAAAGAGTTTGTCATTGTTAATCAAGATGAACGAAAAGCATTGATTGAACAACAAATCAACCAATTAGCGAGTGAAAACAACTATCAAATTGATATTGATGAAGATTTACTTGAAGAAGTTACACAGATTGTTGAATATCCAACAGCCTTTATTGGTAATTTCGATGAGAAATACCTAGAATTACCAGATGAAGTACTTATTACTTCAATGAAGAACCATCAACGTTACTTCTATGTTAAAGATCAAGCTGGTAACTTGTTACCTTTATTCCTAGCGGTTCGTAATGGAAATGCTGAATATCTGGATAATGTTCGAAAAGGGAACCAAAAAGTGCTAACTGCTCGTTTAGAAGATGGCTTCTTCTTTGTAAATGAAGATAAAACTAAAACCATTCAAGACTTCCAGGATCGTTTGGCTAAGGTGACTTTCCACGCTGAAATTGGTTCATTACAAGAAAAAATGACACGTACAGGCCAAATTGCGCAATACCTTGCTGAAAAATGGTCAGATGAATTTGCCGATGCACAAGCAGAAGACATTACACGTACTGCTGAGATCTATAAATTTGATTTGGTAACAGGTATTGTAGATGAATTCTCTGAATTACAGGGAATTATGGGTGAAAAATATGCCTTAGAATTTGGTGAAACTCCTGCAGTTGCTACCGCTATTCGTGAACATTATATGCCAATTTCTGCTGAAGGCGAATTACCAGCTAGCCAATTAGGGAAATTATTTGCAGTCTCAGATAAATTAGATTCAGTTATTTCATTCTTTAATATTGACCGTATTCCTTCTGGATCAAACGATCCGTTTGCTTTACGTCGTCAAACTTCTGGAATTGTGCGCATTCTAATCGAAAATGAGTTAACTTTTGACTGGAAAACTGATATTATTAATATCTTGCAAACTGTTTATAATATTCAAGACCAAGAGCGTCTCCTTCAATTGCAAATGTCATTAAGTCAGTTTGTAAATGACCGTTTGAAAGCTATATTGAGCGATCAAGAAATTCGTTTTGATATTGCGGATGCTGTCCTACAAAGTTGTTCAAATGATATTTTAACGAAATTAGCAGCAAGTAAGGTCTTACAAGAAGAAAGTACAAAATCTTCATTTAAAGAAACTCTTGAAGCTTGGAATCGTATCTTGAATTTAGGCGAGAAAGCCCGCGAATTGAACGTGGAGAATGTTACAATAGATGAAAGTCGCTTTGAAACTGAATCTGAATCAGCATTACTTAATGGTGCTAAAGGGTTAGAGATGACAACTGACATGCAAGCCAACTATAATCAACTTGAGGCGTTAACACCAATTATCACAGAATTTTTTGATCATAATATGGTGTTTGCAGAAGATCAAGCGGTACAAAATAACCGTTTAGCAATCTTAAGTTTGATTGCACAAGCGATTTTAACGCTTGCTGATACAAATCGTATCAACACAAAATAAACAAAGTAATAGAAATTGAAAGGAGGGGTAACATATGTCAACATTTTTTGATTATGCCAAAATCTGGGTAAAAGCAGGTAAGGGTGGCGATGGTATGGTTGCCTTTTTACGAGAAAAATATCGTCCAGATGGTGGTCCAGCTGGTGGAGATGGTGGTCGCGGTGGTGACATTATCTTCAAAGTAGATGAAGGATTGAGAACTTTGATGGACTTCCGCTACAACCGTCACTTTAAAGCGAAACCAGGTGAAAATGGGATGCCTAAAGGGATGTATGGACGTGGTGCAGAAGATATGTATGTCGCTGTACCCCCTGGAACAGTAGTTAAAAACTTTGACACTGGTCAAATTATTGGTGATTTAGTAGAAAATGGTGAAGAACTCATTGTTGCCCACGGTGGTCGTGGTGGTCGTGGGAATATGAAATTTGCGACCCACAACAACCCTGCACCGGAAATCGCGGAGAATGGTGAACCAGGAGAAGAAATCACCCTACAACTGGAATTAAAATTGATTGCAGATGCTGGATTAGTAGGTTTCCCGTCAGTCGGAAAATCAACGTTATTATCTGTTGTGACTGCAGCAACACCAAAAATAGCAGATTACCACTTTACAACAATTACACCAAATTTAGGTGTAGTGAATACACGTTCACACGAATCATTCGTATTAGCGGATTTACCTGGATTAATTGAGGGTGCAGCTGACGGTATTGGACTAGGTTTCCAATTCTTACGTCATGTTGAGCGAACTAAGGTCATTTTACATGTAATCGATATGGGTGGCTTTGAAAACCGTGATCCTTTTGATGATTATGTAGCTATCAATAAGGAACTACATAATTATGATGATCACCTAATGTCACGACCAACAATTATCGTAGCGAACAAGATGGATATTCCTGAAGCTGAATTATATATTGAAGAATTCAAGGAAAAACTTGCAAGCTATTTTGCCGAAAACTATCCAGATTTAGAGTTGCCAGAAATATTCCCAATCTCAGCCTATACTAGAGAAGGATTGGATCCTTTAATGGACCATACTGCTGAGTTGATTCGCTTGGAAGAAGAGCGAATTGCTGAAGAAGGTAGACAAGCTTCTACAGAAACAGTTGTTTATGAAATTCCAGAAGATGAAGAACCGCCATTCTATGTAGGACGTGAATCTGATGGTACTTTCTACCTATATGGGGATAAAATTGAGAAATTATTCAAAATGGCTAACTTGGAATACGATGAGTCAGCATTACGATTTGCTCGTCAATTGAAGAATATGGGTGTTGATAAAGCCTTGGCTGCACGTGGTGCTAAGCAAGGGGATATTATCCGTATATTGGATTACGAGTTTGAATTCCAAGAATAGATTTTCTAGGCATTGAAACAGGAGCGCACATTGAACAGGGAAACTTGGATTTAATGTGCGCTCTTGGTTTTTACGAATTTATAAATAGAAATGAGCGAAAGAAAGTGGAGATAACTTTTTTAGGAACAGGTGCTGGCGTACCGAGCAGAAGTCGGAATGTTACTAGTATTATGTTAAAACTATTAGACGAGAGTAATGAAATGTGGATGTTTGATTGTGGCGAAGCAACCCAGCATCAAATCATGAAAACGACGTTGAAACCGCGAAAGGTCACTAAAATTTTTATCACGCATCTACATGGCGACCATATTTTTGGTTTACCAGGTTTTCTATCTTCAAGAAGTCATCAAGGCGGAGAATCAGCTGTCACTATATACGGACCTAAAGGGATAAAAGCATATATAGATAATTTTCTTCAGGTAACCCGTACTAGCTTAGGCTATGATTTAATCATTCATGAGTTAGCAGATGAAGGCGTAGTTTTTCAAAATGACCAATACCAAGTTATTTATAAGACTTTAGACCATGCTATCCAGTCATATGGTTATAGGGTGATTGAAGCAGACCAGGTAGGTGAATTATTGATTGATAAGGCGAGAGAAGCTGGTGTGCCAAATGGCCCTTTATTAGGTCAATTAAAACAGGGGAAAACCATCACCTTAGATGACGGACGACAGTTGAATGGACATGATTTCATTGGACCAGATATAAAAGGTCGTATTATTACTATTTTAGGAGATACACGCTATCATCATAATGCAGTATCACTAGCCCAAGATGCGGATGTATTAGTTCATGAAGCTACTTTTGCTGCGGGTGAAGAACGAATGGCGCGTAATTACTATCATTCAACTGCTAAACAAGCGGGTCTAGTAGCCAAGGAAGCGAACGTTAAACAATTGTTATTAACACATATCTCAGCAAGATATGTTGGTAAGGCTTCACAACAATTAGAAGCAGATGCCAAAAAAGTTTTCAAGAATAGTCACATTGTAAAAGATTTTGATTCAATTAGTCTAGGTAAGTAGCCACATTAATAGGAGTGATGAAAATGTCTCAAACATATACAGTCATTACAGGTGCATCTTCAGGAATCGGTCAAGCTTTTGCCTACAAAATGGCTAGCGAAGGTAGGAATATCATCATCAATGGCCGTAATAAAAAACGATTAAATGAAACAAAAAAACATGCCCTTGAACTAGGTGCTGGTCAAGTGTTAGGTTATACTGCGGATTTAGTCACAGGAGATGAAGCTGAAAATTTCGCCCAATATTGTTTCGATAAAGGTCAGATCGAAAATTTCGTACATTGTTTAGGTTTTGGTGATTTTTCAGCAATTAACGATCAAGACTATACCCAAATCGCAAAATTAACCCATACAAACTTGCTATTGACCATGTTTCTTTCAAAACGCTTTGCGGCTGGAATGTTAGACCAAGATACTAAAGCGAATAATATTACTTTAATTTCTTCAGTGGCTGGTTTAATTCAAACACCTAAGTCAGCTGTATACGCAGCTAGTAAAGCAGGTGTTCATGCCTTTGCTAATGGGCTAAGACAAGATTTATGGACGACTAAGATTAAGGTTACTTGTATCCTTCCTGGACCGGTTGACACAGCTTTCTTTGATATAGCAGATAAAGATGGGTCATATTTTGATAATGTCCAAGCTTTTGCTACAACACCAGAGATTGTAGCTGACAAAATGGCAACCGCAATCGAACGTGGCCAATTTGAGCTAGTTGTGCCGTTTTACTATGACATCATGAACCGTCTGATGCGATTAGCGCCAAGCATAGCTTATCGTTTAATACATTTGACTTTTGAAAAAGGTCAGTTTAGAGACTAATTTTCTACAGTATTTAGAAATGAGGACAAATTTTGTTGCAATCAGTTTATGAATGGATAGAACCTGAATACTTAACAAAAGAGGATGACAAAACTACAGCCTTTATTCAACAACTAGCTGAAGACTTATCCTTACCCAAAATGGTTGTACAGGTTATTTATGATAAAGGCTACCAAACTACAGAAGCAATCCAAGCTTTTATTGCGAAAGAGCCGATATTTCATGATCCATTCCTTTTAAAAGATATGGATAAGGCCGTTTCAAGACTCCAGCAAGCCGTTGAAAACTATGAAGAAATCTTAATTTATGGGGATTATGATGCGGACGGGATTACATCAACAACTATTCTCTATGAGACACTAGAGATGCTTGGGGCAAATGTATCATTTTATTTACCTAATCGTTTTGAAGATGGGTATGGGCCAAACAAGGATGTCTATGCCTATTACATCAAGAAAGGTACCCAATTAATATTAACTTGTGACAATGGTGTTGCTGGTCATGAAGCAGTTGCTTATGCTAAAGAACAAGGTATTGACGTGATCATCACAGACCACCATGAAATTGGCGATAGCTTGCCGGATGCTTATGCCATCGTCCATCCTCGCCACCCAGAAGGTCAATATCCTTTTGGTGATTTAGCGGGTGCTGGTGTGGCCTTAAAATTGGCGACAGCACTACTTGGTGAAACACCTAGTGACTTACTAGATGTTGCTGCTATTGGTACAGTTGCTGACTTAGTCTCATTGACTGGTGAAAATCGAGTCATTGTTTCGTCAGGTCTAGACCAAATGAAGCATACTGAACGACTAGGCTTACAAATGTTTTTTGAAAAAGAAAGTATTCACCCTGACCAAATTGATGAGCAAACAATTGGTTTTATTCTGGGTCCCAGATTAAATGCCTTAGGTCGTTTAGGTGATCCAAATCCCGGTGTACAATTTTTAACTTCATTTGATGACCAAGAAGTAGTAGAATTGGTTGAACTATTAGATTCAGAGAATAACGCTCGTAAAGCGATTGTTGATAAGATGGTGACTGAAGCTGAATCACTTGTTGATGACGAAAGTCATTTACCGCAGATGATTATTTTAGGTCAAGAGGGTTGGCACGAAGGGGTGCTTGGTATTGTCGCTAGCCGTTTGGTTGAGAAGTACCACCGACCAACTATTTTACTAAGTAAGAATAGCGAAAAGGGCACTTATAAAGGGTCTGGACGTTCCGTTGAAGGAATTGACCTTTTCCAAGTATTACAAGCTGGAAAAGATTATGCAGATAAATTCGGTGGTCATGAAATGGCTGCTGGGATGACAGTAGCTATTGATCAATTTGAAGCTTGGAAGACTGCTTTACTTGACCGAATAGCTGAATATGAATCGGTATTTAACCATCAAACACCATTAATAATTGATGGGGTTATCGATCTATCAGATATTACCCTTGAAAATATTAAGGCACTTGATCCGATAAAACCATTTGGAACCGACAATAGACAGCCTTTATTTCTAATGAAGAATATTCAGTTATCACAAATTCAGTTAATTGGAAAAGACAAGAATACCTTAAAACTAACGGTAGCAGATGGTAATGTCAAAATAAGTATGATTGCTTTTAAGTCGGGTGCCTTAGCTAAGCAATTAGTAGCGAATGAACCAATTGATGTGGTGGTTAACTTGTCTATCAATGCATGGAATGGAAATCAATCACCACAAGCTCAAATCAAAGATATTCGCCAAGCAAGTAAGAGTATTTTTGACCTGCGAAATATGCGTGAGCGTAATCAGATTATGTCGATTGAAAATGCCATTTACGTTTTTGAAAATGAGCCATTTTTCCAAGCTTATAAGGATGATATTCCTTTCACAAGTGAGGCAATTATGACGAGTGATATTGATCAAATTCTTGAAGAAGACACGCCACTTGCTGCTTGTGAGAGCTTAGTAATTTTTGACATTCCAAAGGACTTATCAGCCATAAAAGACTTGATAAGTAGTAAAGCGATTGATAATATTTATGTCTATGCCTATTCAGCAGTTAGTGCTTACATGGTTGGAAAACCAACGCGTCAGGAATTTGCCCAATTATATAAATACTTACAAGGACATGGAACTGTACCACTTGCAGGTAATGAGCAAGCACTGGCAGACTTCTTCAAAATTTCCAAGGTAAGACTTGAATTAATGGTGAAAGTTCTAGAAGAAGCTGAACTAGTCAAATGGCATAATACAGATTTAGTGACCATACCGGTAAGTGAGAAAGTAGACTTACTAGCCACTCAAACTATGGCTGATTGGGAGTCCCAAATCAATAATGAACGATTATTACGATATAATGATGTTACTATGATTAAAGATTATTTCTATTCAGGAGGAAAATAATGGATTTTAAACAATATATTGCAGACGTACAGGACTTCCCAGAGAAAGATATTTTATTTAGAGATATCACACCTTTGATGGGGAATGGTCCAGCCTTTCACACAGCAATCGATGAAATTGTGGCATTTGCACGAGAAAAAGATGTCGACGTGGTTGTAGGACCAGAAGCTCGTGGTTTTATCGTGGGATGTCCGGTTGCTTACGCATTGAACATTGGTTTTGTTCCAGCTCGTAAGAAAGGAAAACTACCTCGTGAAATCGAATCTATCGATTATGGTTTAGAGTACGGTAAATCAACCTTACAAATCCATAAAGATGCAATCAAACCAGGGGATAAAGTCCTTATTGCTGATGATTTATTAGCTACGGGTGGCACAATCGAAGCTTGTGTTTCGTTAATCGAGAAATTAGGCGGCGAAGTGGTCGGAGCAGCCTTCTTAGTTGAATTGGACGAATTCAAGGCTAGAGAAAAAATTGCTGGAACAGATGTCTTCTCATTAATGCATTATTAATTCCAAAGAAAAAACATGACTAACCCTCGTCAGCAAAGTAGACAGTAGGGCGTCATGTTTTTTTTAATATACTTGTCAATAAAATAGTTTGAACTCTATTTTGAAGATATTGCTAGCGTTATGGTTATACTGAGTTTAGTATGTATGTTCTCTAAATAGACTAATAACACGACCCAAAATTTGAACATCTGGTAAAATGATTGGTTCTAAACTGTGATTTTCAGGTTGCAGACGGATATACCCATCTTCTTTAAAGAAACGTTTACAGGTAGCTTCTCCTTCATCTGTCATAGCAATCACGATATCACCGTTTTTAGCAGATGATTCTTGGCGAACAATCACATAATCCCCGTCTAAGATACCAGCTTCAATCATTGAATCACCACGAATTTTTAACATAAATAATGATTCAGACTGGTTTTGTAGAGTAGGTGGGATTGGGAAATAATCTTCAATTTCCTCAACTGCTGTAATTGGCTGACCAGCTGTTACTGTACCGATCATTGGGATACCTTGATTAGATACACCTAACAATGTCAAACCTTTGTCAGTAATCTCCATTGCACGAGGTTTTGTCGCATTACGTAGAAGATAACCTTGTTTTTCTAATTGTGATAGATGGCCATGTACGGTTGATGTTGAGGATAAATTCACTGCTTCACAGATTTCTCTTACAGTAGGAGGGAATCCTTGACTTTGTATATTAGAATAAATACATTTAAGTATTTGCAGATGACGTTCTTTCATTAGCTGTACTCCTTTTGTTGTGGGTTATGAGTTCTAACTATTCACGTTTTATTTGAATTTAGTATAGCACATATGTTCGGTCAATACAAACGTACATTCGATGAATTCAACAAAAATTACCCGTAGTCGTTGAATAATGAAATGTTTGCTATAATAAAAGTGATATTGAAACACTTCTTATAAATTAATAAAGGGTGACAAACATGAGTAGTAAGGGCTTCTTATTCATATTCAATAAAGCAGCTGGAAAGAAGAAAAAAGCTGATATTAATGCGTTAATCAAAGATCGAGCATCCAAGTTTGATATAGATAAAGAGGATGTATTTCTAGTCTATTCAACTTCAAAAACATCTAGTCAATTTTTAATCGACCGTTTCGCGGAAAAGTACTCTGACGGTGTAGTCATCGCCTGTGGTGGAGATGGCACCGTTCACTCAATAGGGAACATCGTTATCACTACAAAATTCACTTTTGCTATTTTACCTTTCGGTACGGGAAATGATTTCTACGCAAGTTTATATGGTAAGCGATCAATTAAGGATCAAGTTGACCAAATTTTTAAGGGGGAAGTTTGTGAGACAGATGCTATCTTTATCCCTGAGTTAGATTTATATGTAATGAATATTTTGAGTGTTGGCCTAGATGCGAATGTGGTTTACCAGGCAAATGATTTCAAGGAAAAGAACAAAATATTTCAAAAATATGCCTATATGGCTTCTATTCCTCAGGCGCTGAAAAATGGTACTGCTTTTAATATTGGGTTAAAAGCTTGGCTAGCGGGCGTCGATCAGCAAATTGAACCTGGACCTTATATACTCGCTGCTTTGTGTAATGGGACCATGTACGGTGGCGGCTTTAAGGTAAATCCTAGTGGTCAAGTTGATGATGGGCTATTAGAACTGGTCTATGCGCAAACACTTCCAACACGTAAAATATGGGGTTTAATATATAAATTCTTCTCAGGTAACCATGATGGTGTAAAAGAATTACATCATGTAATTTGTGATGAAGTAGTGTATACAAGTGAGGACGGATTGCCAATGATCTTAAACTGTGATGGGGAGATCTATCAATTACCTGTATTTACTTGTCAGGTGAAAAAACACGCTTATAAACGTATTATATAGAAATAATAAAAGGTCGAAAGAGTGGATGCGAGCTAGGTTAGCCAGATGGCTAATGTTGCGCAACTTTTCGTTCGACCTCTTTATATAGAAATGTTAGTTCATTTTTGCTGGCGTTACAAATATAGTTTTTTGTTCAAAATAATTTACGAAACCTGGTTTGCTACCATTTGGCTTTTTCACGTGTTTTACTTGTGTGTAGTCAACGGGGACATTATTGGATTGACTATATTTTGAATAAGCAGCTGCTAATTGTGCAGCTTGAGTAATTTCAGCCTCACTAGGATTACTAGATTCTAAAATAACATGCGAACCTGGAATATCCTTTGTATGGAACCAATAGTGATTTTTGTTCGCTTGACGCATGGTTAATTGATCATTTTGTTTATTATTACGGCCAACTAAAATACGATTTCCTTCCTTAGTCTGGAATTCCCGAGGTTTAGCTGACGCATTATTTGATCTCTTTTTCTTATCTTGCTTTTGTTTTTTTAGATAACCTTGATCAATTAATTCTTCGCGAATATCTGATAATTCATTCGGTTCTGCAAAATTCAATTGTGTTTGAATAGATTCTAGATATTGGATTTCAGCTTCAGCAACTTGCTTTTGTGTCTCAATATGATTAATCGCATTACGCAACTTATTATATTTGTGATAATATTTCTGTGCATTTTGTGATGGTGACAGGGCAGGGTCTAAGCTGATAGTAATCGGTTGGTCATTATCGTAGTAGTTCGCTAAAGTAACCTCTGTTTGACCTTTTTCAATTTGATATAAAAAGGTGGTCAGTAATTCACCTTTTAATTGGAAGATATCTGCTTTAGCTGATTTTTCCATATCCTGATTAAGGTTTGCTAGACGTTTGTGTTGATGGTTGAGGTTTTTCTCTACTACTTGAATAATGGCGTTACCAACTTGGCGCACATAGTCATGCTTACTTTTTTCTGCATAATATGCGGTCAATAGTTCACTTAAGTTATTATACTGGCGTTTTTCACCAGGAATAGTAGCATAAGGAAACGCTAAAAAGTGTTGTTTATCCTCTTGTATCACTAGTGTAGATGTTGGTTGGTCAAAGCCGGTACAGAAATCTCGGATGACTTCATATGGTTTACGACTATCTATCTCAATTAGATGTGCTAATTCAATAGCCGAATCACGACCTAGACCCATCAGTTGACTTTGTAAAAACTTTGCCGTCATTAAAGACTTATCATCTTCAAAATTTTCTCCAACTTTAAAAGGATTCACCTGATTTTGATGGGGAGGTAGTTGATAAGTTGCGCCGGGTAGAATTGTTCTAAAAGTATTTTGGTACATAGGCACATGTTTAATGGCATCGATTATTTTTTTATTTTTATCTAGTAAAAAAATATTGGAATGACGGCCCATAATTTCAACAATTAATTGCTGTTGGCTAGCGTCGCCTAATTCATCTCTTCTCGTTAAATTGAAAATGATTATTCTATCATTATCATATTGTTCAATACTATCAATAATATTTCCTTCAACATATTTCCGTAATACCATAGTAAAGTTTGGTGGCGTTTCAGGATTATTATAGGCTTGTTCTGTTACTTGTATACGCCCGAAACTAGGATGGGCTGAAATTAATAATTTGTGGTTTTTGCGGTTGGCACGGATGGTTAATACCAATTCCATTTCATAGGGTTGTTGGATTTTATGAATCCGTCCACCAGCAAATGTTGTGTTTAATTCTTTAATCAGTGCATGGGTAAACATACCGTCAAAAGACATGTAAGCACCACCTTCCTAACTTATCATTATAAGGGTTTTTATTTCTTTTGGCAAAAAAGTGAATCTTTTTATAATAGCAAGCCAAAAATGAATTTTACTTTTTCCTGATATTATACTTGTCATTTTTCTCATGATTTGCTAATATTTGATTAAGAAGAAATCAAAGACGAAGGGAGCCACTCAAATGTTAACTGCTGTGCAAACAATGAAATACTGGCAAAGCCACATAAATTAGTTGTATCTGCACGAGTGCGCATAGATACAACTTCAGTTTTCTGGACTGTATTTATGTGGAGACCGTATTTGAGCCTTTCAAAATAACCCCCACATAGACATGATAGTAGTGATTACGTGAATCAACTATGTGGGGACTTAACGTCCTACAGTTTAGAGTGGGGCGTTTTTTTATCGTATAAATTAGGAGGAAAGACATGAAGAAGATTTCAAGTATTGCTGCTGGGTTAGTCATTGCGCTTTTTGCATTATATTTAGCGATGCCTACACTTATTGCTAAAAGAGAGGGATTAGAAACTGCCACAAAAGAAGTAGATGAGTCACAATTAGTGGAAACTGAAGAGGATATCACTATTGGCTTATTGCAGTTTATCCAACACCCATCATTAGATCAAATTAGAGAAGGCTTTTATGATGGTATGGCTGAGCGGGGTTATGTAGATGGTGAGAATATCACTATTGATTATCAAAATGGTCAGGGAAATCAATCTGATTTAGCCATGATCTCTGATGCTTTTATTGCTGAAAATGCAGATATTTTAGTTGGTATCGCAACTCCAGCTGCACAAGCTTTAGCTAATGCTTCTAATGGTGACCGTCCTGTAATTCTTTCTGCAGTCTCAGATCCTTCTAATAATGGATTTATTGCTTCTGATGAAGAACCAGGCGCTAATGTTACTGGGGTAACAGATACAGCACCAGTTGCAGAGCAGTTTGATCTAATGCAGGAAATTTTACCTGATATGGAGAATGTAGGCATTATTTACAATTCTTCAGAATCGAATGTTACCAAAACGGTTAGTGAAGCCAAGGCTGAAGCTGAATCAAGAGGATTGAACGTAGTAGAATCTACCATTACTTCAACAAATGACCTAGCATCAGTTGCTGAACAATTGGCTGGCCAAGTGGATGTTATCTGGGTACCAAATGACAATACAATTGCTAGTGCTATGGATACCTTAATTCAAGTAACAGATGCAAACGACATTCCAGTTATTCCAGTAGTAGACGCTATGGTTGCTGACGGTGGGTTAGCGACAGTTGGTATCAACCAATATCAATTCGGTTTAGATACAGCGAAGGTAGTAGCAGATGTCATTGAAGGCGCAGATACGGCAACTTATCCAATTATCTATAATGACAAAACAGATACCTACATCAATACAGCTAAAGCTGAAGAATTGGGCTTTGAACTACCAGAAGAATTGATTGATACGGCAATTGATGTTAACAGTGACGAATACGCTGAATTAGTTGGCGAATAAGGAGGGGACCATATGGACATGATAATTAGTGCTTTTTCTCAGGGAACAATCTGGGCTGTGATGGGTCTGGGCATTTATATTACGTTTAGAATTTTAAATGCACCTGATATGACAACTGAAGGTTCTTTTGTACTTGGGGGTGCGATTGGTGCGCAGATGCTTTACTTTGATATTGACCCTTTCACGACCTTGCTCATTTCTTTTTTAGCTGGTATGGCAGCGGGCGCGATTACAGGATTTTTAGTAACACGTTTAAGTATAAATCCATTGTTAGCCGGAATTATTACAATGACAGGTATTTATTCAATTAACCTAAAAATTATGGGTAAGGCCAATATGTCTTTATCTACAGTCACTACATTAAAATCAGCCATTGCAAGTTTCTCTTTGCCACGAAACGTCGATACCATTGTGATTGGATTAGTTATTATTGCAGCTATTATCCTTCTATTAACTTATTTCTTTAAAACAGAAATGGGCCAAGCTTTAATTGCAACAGGTGATAACATTCAAATGGCCAAGTCTTTAGGTATTGAAACTTCTGAGATGACAATGTTGGGCTATATGTTAGCGAATGGTTTGATCGCAATCTCAGGATATATCGTATCTACAGACAATGGATATGCAGATATTCAAATGGGGGTTGGTACGGTTGTGATTGGCTTAGCTTCTATAATTATTGGAGAAGTTTTATTCCGTAATGTTAAATTAGGTGTTCGTTTTATCACAATTTTAATTGGTTCAATTATCTATCGTTTACTTTTAACAATCGTGCTAATGTTGAATTTTGAAGCGAATGACTTCCGTTTATTCTCAGCAATAATTGTGGCCTTATGTTTAGCCATTCCAACTATCCAAAACAGACTAGCAGATTACCGTGAATATAGAAGGGTGGCTAAATAATGACGACTTTATTAGAGATATATCAAGCCAGAAAGATATTTAATAAACGCACGCCAGATGCCTTCGCGGCTTTAGATGACTTATCCTTTAAAGTAGAAAAAGGGGATTTCATTACAATTGTCGGAGGCAATGGGGCTGGGAAATCAACCTTATTAAATGCGATTGCCGGCACATTTTTACTAGACTCAGGTACCATCACCTTAAATGAAAAAGATATTACACGTCTTGCAGAGGAAGACCGTGCGAAATCAGTTTCTCGCGTTTTTCAAAATCCATCTATGGGTACAGCACCACGAATGACTGTTGAAGAAAATCTATCCTTAGCATTAAAGCGTGGGCAAAAGCGAGGTTTTGGACTAGCTATTAAAGAGGATAACCGTAAGCAATTCCAGCAGGCATTAAGTCAATTACACCTTGGCTTAGAAAATCGTCTGGATACAGAAATAGGTCTCCTTTCCGGAGGGCAAAGACAAGCCATTGCGTTATTGATGGCAACTCTCACAAAACCAGAAATTCTGTTATTGGATGAGCACACAGCTGCTTTAGATGCAAAGACTTCTAAACGCATTTTAGAAATCTCATCTGATCAAGTGAAAGATCATAATTTAACTGCTTTAATGATTACGCATAATTTACAAGATGCCTTGTTATACGGAAACCGAATGATTTTATTACATCATGGTAAGATTATTAAAGATTTCAGTAAGGCAGAAAAAGATGCGTTAACAGCTGGAGATTTATATCAAATGATGGCTGATTTAGCCGAATCGGACTATGAAGAACAATAAAGTACCATTTAAGATATATAAACAAAGAGCCATGAACAGGAGAGCTGTCCATTCGACAAGCACCGTTCATGGCTCTTTTTATATAAAAAACGACTAAGATACACTTTAGTCGTTTCAATATCACACTTATGCTAATTTAGCCAAACGATCTGGTTGGAAACCGTAGAAAGCTTCCTCGTTTTCCGCAACAATTACAGGAACAGCTTGGAAGCCCATGCCTTTAACTTTCGCTAATGCTTCTTCAGATTCTGTTACATCGATAGTTTGAAAATCAATTTCTTTTTCAGTTAAATATTTTTTTGTGAAATTGCATTGCATGCAATTTGGTTTAGTATATACAGTTACCATTATTTTTCCCCCTAAATATTCCATATGTTGTTATGGTTTATCTCATGAACACAATATATAGAGTTTGTTAACTAGAGTCAAGTTGTTTAACTGAAATTATTTGTCCAAATTTTTATGGCTGGTTCAAAAGCTTGATGTGTCAGATTTCCCATATAAAGCAAAAATAATATTTATTTTATAAGTGCAAATTTAGTACTTCATGAGGCATATAAATCAAACTCACAAATTAAAACTTTATCAGAATTTTGAAGACTTGTCACTTATATTTTGTAATTAAAATAGACAACTGTATAATGACCAAATAGAACATAAAATTTTTGGGAGGAATAAAGAATGAAGAAAGCAGCTCTGGGTCTAGCTACTGCAATACTGTTAGGAGCTTGTGGTAATACCGATACAGCCAATGATACGGTGTTGAATATGCAATCTACTGATGAAATTCAATCTGCAGATACAGCTTTTGCAGCCTCTAACATCGCGACAATCACTGCTAATATGAACTTCTACAATGGTTTATATACTTATGATTTAGATAATCAGTTAGTTGCTGCAGATGCAGAAAATGTACCAGAAGTTTCAGAAAATGGTTTAGTGTATACCATTAAGATAAAAGAAGCCGCCAAGTGGTCCAATGGAGATGCAGTAACAGCAGAAGATTATGTTTATGCTTGGCAACGGATGGTTGATCCCGATCTTGGCGCACCCTATGCTTATATGTTTGATGGCGTTATTCAAAATGCTAGTGAAATTATGGCAGGAGATATGGAAATAAAAGACTTAGGCGTTCGAGCAATAAATGATAAGACACTGGAAATTAGTCTAGAAAATCCTAGTGCTTATTTTACTGATTTATTAACTATACCTGCTTATTATCCTCAAAACCAAGAGGTAGTAGAAGCTTCAGGCAGTCAATACGGCTCTACTAGTGATAGTGCGGTTTATAATGGTCCCTTTGTATTAACGAATTGGGATGCTGCTAGTGGTAACACCTGGACTTTTGAGAAAAATGAACAATACTGGGATGCTGATAATGTCAGTCTTGACGCTGTAAATTTCCAATATCTTCCGGAAACCGCAACTGCTTTAAACTTATATGATTCAGGTGAACTAGATGTGATTGAGTTAACTGGCAATTTTGCAGTTCAAAATCAAGATAACGAGGATTATCAAACTTATCCAATTCCTCGAACCAACTATATTGAAATAAACCATGAAACACCAGGATTGGACAATTTGAATATCCGTAAAGCACTTTATCAAGCGATTGACCGCGAGGCTTTTGTAGACAATATTTTACAAAATGGTTCGATTGCAACCAACGGTTTTGTGTCTCGTGAAGTAGCATGGAATCCAGATACAGCTGCTGATTTTAGAGATGATGCTGTGATTGAAACAGATTATGACTTGCAAGTAGCTCAAGAAAATTGGGAAAAAGGCCTAGCTGAAAGTAATTTAGAAACTTTATCCTTGGATATGGTTGCCGCCGACGATGAAGAAAGTCAGATATTTGCAGAGTATATTCAATCTCAACTAACAGAAAATTTACCTGGAATTGAAGTAACTATTCATACGATGCCATCATCAGCTCGTTTTGCGGCCTTATCAGAAGGACAGTACGACTTAGGTGTTACTTTTTGGCAAGCTGACTTTGGTGATCCAATTAACTATCTGGAACGATTTGATTCAAGTATCACACGTGGAAATTACCAGTATGATGATTTAGATGCATTAGTTGCCCAGAGTCGTGCACAAGCACTTGAACCCAAGACCAGATGGCAAACTTTAATTCAATTAGAGCAATTAGGTTTGGATGAATACGCCGTGCAAATTCCTGTTTATCAATCTTACCAAGCAATATTACAGAATCCTAAAGTTACTGATATTAATCGTCCCGGTCAGTCTTATATCAACTTTAGATGGGCAGATATTCAAACACAATAAGTTAGTGATGAGAGATAATCTAACGTGATAGAGAATCCTTTCAAACATTTGTGTAAAAATGTTTATCATTTTGTCACAAAAAACTTTTCTTATTTGGTGATTTTGTATATAATAATAGCAGTTCTCATTATATTGTAATAATTAAGAACAGAAAGTAGGAATTAACATGAATGCACA
>JAEZWY010000068.1 GCA_023442905.1 Bacillota bacterium
ACATAAAAGGAGCTAAGAACCCATAATACAACTACAATATCCACGGAATAATTATAGCTGAGTTTTCCTTAATTCTTATTGTGACAACCCCATCTATTACTTTAGGATACACTATTTTCTATAAAATCATGTATCGAGAACTTTATATGACTCGCTACTTAAAAGTTGATTTTGACTCAGAACGAGGTTTTGTTGAAGTAGACCGCACGAATGTAGGGATTGGAAAGATGAATGAAACAAAAGCAATACGTCAAAGTAAATTCCTTCCAAACAAAGAGTTGAAGATGAATATCTTCGTTGATACTTCATCCGTAGAAATCTTTTTCAATGATGGTTTGAAAGTATTATCGAGTCTTGCTTTCCCAGAAAAAGAAGATACATTTATCTTTTTGGAAATGAAAGAAAGTCATGTCAGTACGCGCCTTTTTAAAATTGAATAGAGCATTCAAATAGAGACAAGCTCCAAAATTCGGAGCTTGTTTCTATTTTTTCTTCGAACGTATCATTACTGCTCGTCGTCATTCATTTCTTTAGGAAATGTGTATGATACAGCTCATAAAAAAGTTCTGTACTATACAAACCTCCCCAAATCCCTATAAACCACCCCAAAAAAATGCAAAACAAGCAGCTTCCATATGGGGCTGCTTGTTCGATAATCTATGCCAATATTATTCTTCTTCAATTAAAACGGGAGCTTTTTGATTTTTTTGAGTATATAAGAAAACAGGAACACCTAACAGAGTCAAGACGATTCCCAATAAAGCGTTGAACGGCTGCGTCAGCAAAGTACTCATTAAAATAAACAAGCCTCCTGCAATTGCTACCAGCGGAATAAAGGGATAGAGTGGCACTTTGTAAGAGCGCTCAATTGCGGGTTTTCTTTTCCGCAGGATAATGACTGCCAGGAAAGTCATGGTAGAGAAAATCCATATAACGAATACAATCAAATCAGTCAGCTGATTGAACGAACCGGACAGCATCATCACGACAGAGATAGAAACAATCATTATGCCGCCATTCATTGGGACATAAGTTTTGGGATGCAAAACACCGAACCAATCAGCAAAAGGAAGCAATCCTCTTTTTGCTAGTACATAGGGAATGCGCATAGCAGAAATGAAGTAGCCATTCATTGCACCAAAAACAGAGATTAAAATTCCCACCGTGATTAATTTGCCGCCAATACCTGGAAACAGTTTAGAAGCAACAGCTGCTGCAGGGGTAGCAGTACCTGCAAGAGTAGCGCTATCGACTACAAAAAGATAGGCAACATTGATTGCAAGATAAACGGCCATCACGATGGAGAGTCCGCCGACAATCACACGAGGCAATGTCTTCCCGGGATTTTTCATCTCTCCCGCCAACGTCCCCACGTTCATCCAACCATCATAAGCAAAAAGGGTGGCAACCAGTGCTGAGCTAAGAGCAGTCAGGAAAGAATGGTCTTCTGAAACAAAAGGTATAAGGCTCTGTTGACCTCCTCCAGGATAAAGTAACCCAGCAATAATGATAATAAAAAGAGGAATAAGTTTCAGGAAAGTAGCGACATTTTGAATCCTGCTGCCATGCTTCGTTCCCATAAAATTCATGAGGGCTATAAAGAGGGCGATCCCAATCGCAATGGGAATGATCAATTGATCGCTTAACCCGAAAAGATTGATAACTTGCGTCGCAAAGATAATGGCCAAAGCCGCAAAGTTTGCTGGGAAATAAACAATCATCTGTGCCCATCCAGCCAGAAACCCCCAAATCTTTCCATATACTTTTTCCATATACAGCATTAATCCGCCCGATTCCGAGTAAATCGTGCCAATTTCAGCAACAGTCAGACCACCAGTGATGGTAATGATACCGGCAACAAACCAAGCCAACAGCCCAACACCCGGAGCCCCGCTAGCAGAATACACCGCTGTAGGCTTAAAGAAGACCCCCGCTCCAATTACAGTACCCACTAATACTGTCAGCGCAGTCAAGCCGCTGATACTTTTTTTCAATTCCGTTTTTTCCATGTTTTCTAATTCTCCTAGATGACCTTTGTCAGTTATACGTCCATACATTCTAGGGACGAAAAAAGGATTCGTCAAGAACTATTTCATAGCAGAATCAACAAATATGGCGCAGGCATTTTTATTGCCTGTGCTACCTGCCATGAATAGGCAAAAGAAGGGTTTTGATTTGCCGTCTCTGATTAAAAAAGGAAACATCGATATGAAAGATAACCTTCAGAAAAGTATTTTATGTTTCTTTTAGATCAAATGGAATGGAAAAGTGGGAAGGCCGAGCGATTCCTGCTGTCAAAAATACCTCCTTCACGTAGTCAACTGCTAAGCCTTTCGTGAAGGAGGTATTTTTCTTTATATTCATTTTACATCTGTAAATCCTCTTAAAAATGATCGTCACAGCATTCTACTTCTGTCTTTCTAAGCCTTTTTATTTACGGAAGCATCAAAAATGCTATCAATTGCATCCTTTAATGCGGCGTTAAATTCCTCATCGGTCTGGTTGACGTTCAGGTCTTGGGAGAGAGCACGGGAGAAGCTGGCGATCAAACCATCATTTTCTTTCAGTTTTACGTTTGCCTCATCCCTTGAATAACCGCCGGAAAGGGCCACGACTCGAAGAACATTTAGATGGTCAATGGTTTCTTTATAAGTATTAGCCACAGTAGGAATTGTCAACTTCAACATAACATGATTGTCTTCGTGTAAGGTATCCAGATTCCGCAGCAATTCTTCTTTCAGAATAGTCTCCACTTCATCTTTTTTCTCACTATAGATGTCGACTTCAGGTTCAATGATTGGCACAAGCCCCGCATCCAGAATCTGTCTGGCAACTTCAAATTGTTGCTCGACAACTGCCCGGATTCCTTTTGGGTTCAGCTCCAAAATGGAAAAGTGTATGACACCTACTATTCTGTTTATGATGCTGATGCAGGACAGGCCTTCTATGAAAATCAACGACTGAACTGTGGCAGACGCCCCAAATGGGCGAACACAAATGCCTTCATTGACTGGGCAGATGACAAAATGTTAAATGAAAAATGGTCGCCGGACGTCGTAGTCGGATTTGCCAGAAAACACGCGCTGTTCGATTGTGCCATCATTTCTGGAACTGCTCTTTATCAATGGATTGACCGCGGAATCATGCGAACAAAGAACATGGACTTGCTTGAAAAACTGTCCCGTAAAATCAAAGCGGGCCGCCCAGGACACCGTCCCAACAAGCGTGTTCTCGGGACGTCAATTGAAGAACGCTCTAAAGAAGTTGAAACCCGGGAAACATTCGGTCATTGGGCAATCGACACAGTCGTGGGAAACAGACCAAGTCGGATGCCGTGCTGCTGACGCTGGCTGAACGGCAGACACGCTTTGAAGTCATCCTAAAGTTGAACGGGAAGGACACCGAATCGGTGGACCAAGAGGTTCAACAGCTAAGAGAACGGGCTGGCGCTAACTTCGATCAATTATTTAAGACCGTGCCCTCCGACAATGGCTCGGAGTTTTCGGGGCTACACGATGCTCTGCAAGATGTAGCTGACGTCTATTTCAGCCACCCCTATGCTTCTTGGGAGCGTGGGACGAGCGAAAATCAGCATAAATTAATTCGCCGTTTCGTCCCCAAGGGAAGCCCGATTAGTGAGGTGAGCGAGAACCAGATTTTGCGGATCCAGCATTGGATGAACGATTACCCGCGGAAAATTTTGGGTTATGCAACACCACATGACACATTTGTTCAAGCATTCAAGCAAGAACGATTGGGGGCTTGACCTATCATTACTTGACCTCGGCATGGCTTCATGTCTGGAAAGATGGCCTGAGGCCAGACTGGTCGGAAGACTACCATCCCTCAGTTCATTATCAGAGGGTCACTGATTTAGAATAACAAGGCAGTTACGGTACCAAACAAATGAGTTACCTGTAGTGGCTAACTTAAACTTGAAATTTACGAAAAAATAAAAACATAATTTTTAGGAAGGAAGTATTCAGTTGGTTCAATTGTTTTCCATTGTTTCAAAACATAGAGGCGTGGATTTCCATCATCCCCATTCCGAGAAAATTGGTCATCCTGAAGGAATTGATGTTTACCTTGCTCTCTTTATCAAAACAAATGCTATTTTTTATATAAATGATAAATTTCATCAAATGAGACCAAATTCTATAGTTATATTTTCTCCTGGCACTTCTTTTTCTTATCATAACCCTGAAGGTGATTGCATTAATGATTACTTTAGATTTCATTGTTCGGATCCAGATTTTTTAAAAAACTGTGGATCTTTTTTTGAATTTTTTATGTGTTGCACTTAAATTGTAAATTCGTCATATAGAAAAAGGGGCTTTGACATTAGTGTCAGGCCCCTAATTACTATTTACCACAAGTCGTAATATCAGGCTCTTCTTACGCAAGGCATCCGTATGTCGCTGCGTTCCGTCGGCTGTCCCACAAAAGTCAAACTCTTTCGATGCTTTCCAAAATACGCCAATTACTTCCGGTAATTGTTCGGCTTTTTAAGGTGTAAGAGCCGACACCAAGAAAGGAACCTTTGGAAGATTAGAGCAGCGACTTTTGTCGCAGCTCCTATCTATCTACCACAAGTCTTCTGCTTGGTCGTAATATGTCTGGTATTTTTTGATGATGTCGTCTTTTTGTTTCAAGATGTTGGCTAGACCTTTGACTAATTCGCTAGATGTTTCCACCATCGACATGTCCTCTTTTTGGCTTAAAATGGCGTCTGAAACCCCGTCGTAGGGTACTGCTTCGTAGATTTCATCCAGGATTTTGGTGATTTGGTATGCTAACCGTTCTTTTCGCTGTTCTTCGTAGGCTTTAATTTGCGGTAGGGCACTGATCATATAGCGAAAGTCAAGGTGGCGGGTCATCTGCCCGTTTTGCACAAGAACATATTCCTTCTCAAAGGGTGAAATACCAGGAAATTGGCCGTGAATTTGGTACCAGCCATCATAAATTTCCCAAACACCGGGCCGGATCTCAGGCTGAAAATCCCGCTTCAAGACGAAAGTCTCATCATCACCCGTAATTTCCGCCATCCACCGCTTCTCCTCCTCGCCAATCGGCATCAAAGGCAACTCGTGCGAAATCATCCAACCACTCCTCTCAAATTTTTTGTCCAGTAAGTACTAGTAAGTATAGGAAAAAGGGTCAACAATTTCAAGCTAACATCTCTGCAACAGCTTGCGAGACGAGGGTAAAAAAGGTAGTATGGTCATGATAAGAAGTGACATCGTTTAAATAAAATGAAAATGTACTGTGCACAGAAAGCGATACGAGGAGACAGATATGGCGAAACTATTTCAACATCAAACATTGGGCGACTTAATGGCGGGCTTTTTCGATGGGTCGATGACCATAGAAGCCTTATTAAAAGAGGGCAACTATGGGATTGGTACCATGGACCATTTAGATGGGGAATTAATCGTGATTGGAGGCAAGGCATACCAGGCCAAGGAAAACGGCGAATTAGTTGTTTTAAAAGGGGACGAAACCGTTCCGTATGCAGCCGTTACTGACTTTACGCCTGATCAAACCTTCACCGTAAACGAATTATTTACCCTAGACGAATGGCATCAGTACCTAAAAGGGAAATTGAAATCCTTATCGACATTTTCAGTCATCCGCATCGAAGGCTCTTTTGATTTCATGCATACCCGGGTCATCCCGCGCGTTGAAGAACCTTTCCCGCGCTTTATCGAAGCCAGTCGCAAGCAACCTGAATTCAAGCAAGAAAACGTCAAGGGTACTTGCATCGGGATTTACGGTCCCTACTTATTTGAAGGTGTAGTTAAACAAGGCTTTCACTGCCATTTTATCAGCGAAGACAAGAATTTTGGTGGCCACATCATTGATTATACGATTAATCATGCAGACGTATCCGTCCAAACCGTCACCGACTTCCACCAGCATTTCGCAACCAATAATCCGGCTTTCATGAATGCCACAGTCAATTATGATAACCTCATTACAGAAATTAACGAGAGTGAATAAGGTAGTCATTTTGCCAAAACAATAACGCGAGGAGGTGCTAGCTATTAAACTTGATATGACCATCGCGGGCTATCCCGTTCAAGTAACCAAGCAAGCCAACTATAAAAACTTGACCTTAAAAGCCGTCCCGCCTCATGGATACCTGCGCATTTCAGCACCCAATTATGCCAGTAAAGCTGCTATTGTCGCCTTCGTGGAAAACAACTTAGCCCAAATTGAGCGGATGCAGGCGGATATCCAAAGCCGCTACCAAGACCAAGTCAAACGCTATGAAACCGGCGAAAGCCATTATTTATGGGGCCAAGCCTATCCTTTACTAGTCATTGAAAAACCGGGTCCGTCGTCTTGCCAATTAATGGATAACCAGCTAGTTTTAACTGTCAAACCAGGTATGGACCAGGTTGAGCGGACACAAGTCATGATGACCTTTTACAGACAAGCGTTGAAAGACCAATTAGCTATTACCGGGCCTAAAATGATGGCCCATATGGACGTATGGGCAAATGAATTTCGGGTCAAGCAAATGAAAACCAGATGGGGGACCTGCAATATCCAGAAGAAACGCATCTGGATTAGTTTGAACTTGGTCACTGCACCATTGATCTGCCTAGAATCAGTCGTTGTTCACGAATTAGTTCATTTACTAGAAACCAACCATACCAAGCGTTTCTACCAGCTAATGGACCAATATTTTCCGAAATGGCAAGAAGCGAATGCAATTTTGTCGAAATTACCTAGTGAATTTCATTAAAAATCTGTTAAAATAAAAGCAGTAATCTCATAAAAATAATTTAAGCCCCAAGTTGATTTGGGACTTTTTTCTTTTTGAGAAAGAAATGATTTAGAGGAGTTGTTCATATGGCAAAGAAGGGGTTTAAAATACCGTTAGCCTTGAAATTAGTAATTGCAATTATATTAGGGATCATCGTCGGCCAATTTGGTTTTCTACCAGAAATTTTCTTCCAAGTATTAAAAACATTATCCGGATTATTCTCTGAGTTCCTGTCCTTCATCATTCCATTGATGATCGTCGGCCTGATTATTCCAGGTATCGCTGAACTAGCAGAAGGTGCGGGCAAACTTTTAGGGATTACCGTAGCCATTTCCTACGGGTCAACAATCGTTGCCGGTATCCTAGCCTATACTGTGGCCAGCAATTTATTTCCAATGTTTATCACCTCCGATTTGGCAAATACCATCCAAGAATCAGGCGAAGGGGCAACCGCCTTATTCTCAATTGGTCTAGAACCCATGTTTTCAGTTACCGCAGCCATTATCTTCGCCTTTATGTTAGGTTTAGGGATTTCTTGGCTACGAGCAAGAGGACGCGGAGAATCTTTAATGACAGTATTTACCGACTTCGGTAAGGTCATCGATTTAACCTTACAAACAGTCGTGATTCCATTCCTGCCATTCTATATCTTCTTCAACTTTGCAGACATGTCATATTCGGGTTCAGTATTCGCCGTTATGTCAGTCTTTTGGCGGGTATTAGTCACTGCCATCGTCTTACATTTACTATACCTAGCCTGCATGTTCGCCGTGGTTGGTGCTTACGCCGGTAAGAACCCAATCCAAATGATGAAGAATCAAATTCCGGGTTGGTTAACAGCCGCAGGTACCCAATCATCTGCCGCAACCATTCCAACAAACGTTGAAATTGCCCGGAAAAATGGCGTCTCTGAGCAAATTGCTAACTTCGTTGTGCCACTATGCGCCACTATCCATCTAGCAGGTTCAATGATTACCATCATATCTTGTGTGACAGCCATCTTAATGATGTACTCAATGCCAATCTCAATTGGTACAATGGCTGCTTTCGTCATGGTATTAGGAATCGCTATGGTCGCTGCACCAGGCGCACCAGGTGGGGCTATCATGTCAGCTTTACCATTCTTACCAATGGTTGGTTTAACAGAAGCTTTCAATCAATTAGCGATTTCTCTATATATCACGCAAGATTCATTTGGTACTGCAACAAATGTTTCAGGTGATAATGCTATTGCTATTATTGTGGATGCTATCTACAAAAAAGATAAAAAAGCCGAATAAGTAAAGTAATTTAATAGATAATAAATAAAGGATTCAGTATGAAAGCTGGATTCTTTTTTATGACAAAATAGGGTGCTTGACTTGATTTGATATCGGGAGTTCGAATTTTCACCTGCTTGTGGTAAACTGTATAAGGATTAGTGGCGTCTGCTCGGTAAATCTTATTGTGGCAACGTGTACTTTAAATAGCCAGCTATATATTTCTTTAAGTGGTGGACCCTATTGCCACTTCCAATTGAATGAAGCAATCTCTTTAACAATTCATTGTAATAATCAGGGGAGATTGATTATTACTAGGAAAAGTTGACAGTTGTTAAAGAAGTTGAGCAGTGTGGTTGGCTAAAATATAAATATGGGTTATCATAGCAACTTGTGTCTGTAAGTATTGAAAAATGACGAGAAAAGTCAGTACACATTTAAGCGATGATGTAGATGAAGAGGATTGAAATCCAAATGCTAACAAATTTAGCTTTAGGGAAAGGAAACAACATGTTATTTGGGCAGTTAATTGAAAATGAAAGTTCATATTCTCTATACTTTGAAAGGGAATTTTATCAGTCAAAAGAAGCTGTATTTGATGCTTTGACTGATCCAGTCATTTTTTCAAAATGGTATCCATTCGCAACTGGAGAGATGGATGGTCAAGTTGGAGGGCTCATCAAATTTGATGATGGAGAAGGTAATCTTTATCAAGGGGTGATTACCAAGTTTTCACTAGCTGATGGTTTTGAATTTATTGAAGATAGTCGAGATGTGATGCGTATGGAAGTTTCTGAAACAGCATCTGGTTCAAGGTTACATTTCTACCATACATTTTCTGACTTAGCTTGGCTAGTGCAAACTGCTACAGGTTGGCATAATTGTCTTAATGTATTCGTTCAAATTATGAATGGACAACCACCACAATGGCCATTGCCGGATGAATTAGTAGCGTTAACGCAAGCTTATGAAGAGATATTTAGAAAATAAAAAATAGCCTAGAAATTAGTGGCCTAATCTGCCAAAAATTCCGAGCTATTTTTTTATTTGCTAGTTTATTTTTTGGTTAAAACTTTTTTATTAGAAATATGTAACTTTTCATCAATATCATAAATAATCGGTTCACCTGTTGCGATTTCTAAGTTTGGAATATCTTCATCAGAAATATCTTCCAAATACTTCGTTAGAGATCGCAAACTGTTACCA
>JAEZWY010000077.1 GCA_023442905.1 Bacillota bacterium
CATTAAGTCTTTTTCTAGCAAAATGATATCTGCTGACTCTTTAGCAATATCTACGGCATTATCCACAGAAATACCCACATCAGCTGCTCTTAGTGCTGGTGAATCATTAATTCCATCACCTAGGAAGCCTACCACATGACCATTTTCTCTTAGAATCGTCACCAAAGTTGATTTTTGTGTTGGATTTAATTTTACAAATAAGCTGTGTTTTTCAGCAATTTCACGTAGCTCTTCATCTGTTTTATCCACTAATTGATCACCTGAAATAATGTGATCTGTAGGAATACCTACTTGCTCAGCTACAGATACCGTCACTAGTTCGTTATCACCTGTCATAATTTTCACATTTACTGCATGATCATTTAAAGCTTTAATAGCTGCTTTAGTAGATGGTTTTGGTGGATCTAGGAATGCTAAATACCCAATAAGCACCATTTCACTTTCATCTTTCACTGAGAAAGCATCTACTGGACTAGGGTTAGTTTTTTGGGCAACACCTAGTACACGTAATCCTTGGCTATTTAATTTGGCAACTTGAGCTAACACTTTTTCCCGTGCTTGGTCAGTCAACTCAAGAATTTCACCCGCATAGTCCACGTAAGAGGATACAGCCAACATTTCTTCGATTGCACCCTTGGTAATCATTTGCGTTTTACCCGCTTGATCTTCAACTACTACACTTAATCTTCTACGTTCGAAGTCAAAGGGAATTTCATCTACTTTTGTATAAGCTAATTTTTTGCACGCTAATTCTTCTTCACCTGCTTGAATAATCGCTTTATCCATAAGGTTACCTAATCCAGTTTGATAATAGCTATTTAGGTAAGCATGACGTAATACTCGATTGCTTTCTTTTCCATCAATATTTAGATGGTGTTGAAGCACAATATTATCTTGTGTTAAGGTACCCGTTTTATCTGTCACTAATACGTCAATCGCACCAAAGTTTTGAATACCTTGAAGGTTTCGTACAATCGTACCCTCTTTTTTCATATCTTTAGCGCCCTTGACTAGGTTTGTTGTCACAATCATTGGTAACATTTCAGGCGTTAAACCTACCGCAATGGAAATACCAAATAGTAAAGCTTGTAACCAATCACCTTTTGTTAAACCATTAATCAGAATAACAATAACTGCCATCAAACCCATAAAGCGAATTAATAATAATGATGTCTTTTCAATACCTACATCAAAACTAGTTTTGATAGGTTCATTGGCAAAGGCATCCGCAATACCACCGAATAATGTATTATTCCCGGTTCTTACTACCACACCTTCACCAACACCGCTGACTACTTCACTCCCAGTAAATACTAAGGTGGGGTAATCTGTTTCACTAGTTGGTTCCTCTATTTCATCAAGTGCGCGTTTCTCAACTGGATGACTTTCACCTGTTAAAGAAGTCTGAGATACGAATAAATCTTTACTGTTTAGTAAGCGAATATCCGCTGGAATCATATCCCCAGCTTTTAACCGAACTAAGTCACCGATAACGATGTCTTCAGTTCTAATCTCTTGATACTTACCTTCCCGTTTAACTGCTGATGTCACCTCAACCATAGATTCTAACTCTTCTACAGATTGATTTGAACGGATAGTTTGAATCAAAGACATGGTACCACTTAATATAATTAACACCACAATAATAATTGGTCCTAGAATTTCCCGTTCAGAAGCCTCTACAAATACATAGTCTGTTAAAAATGAAATCAAAGCTAAACTTAATAGCACTAGTGTAAATGGCGTGAAATATGCCTCAAAGATATAGCGCCATAAACTTTTCTCTGTACCATAATCTATCTCATTATCACCGTATTCAGTTCTAATTTGATCTGCTTCATTTTCTTTAAAACCATCTGCTTTTACTTTGAATATTTCTTTTATTTCTAAAATAGGTTTACTAGCTAGTTCAAAGTAACCTAATTTATCTCTGTTATTCATCATTGTATTCAATCCTTTCTTTCACACGATGCTATTTCCTCACATTAGTTTGGACTATAGTCAGCCACCTAAAGTTCTGGAAAGGATGCAAAGAAAG
The DNA here is from genome assembly GCA_023442905.1 of Bacillota bacterium. Lineage (GTDB taxonomy): Bacteria > Bacillota > Bacilli > Lactobacillales > Aerococcaceae > Aerococcus. Next base: position 2,039 of record JAEZWY010000077.1, read on the forward strand.
TCTTTAACCATTGAATGAATGATAAAAACAATTAAGAAATGATACACCTTTTTACCATAAAAATACCTCCTCATTTTATACTTGTTAAAATGAAGATTTGTCGCAATATAAAAAGCCCCCACTAAAATTAGCGAGAGCCTACTCTAAATATCCACAACAAAAATGGGATTACACCTATTTTTGTTACTTGATCTTTTCGTGGAGTTTTAGCACTATACAACGTAAACATTCCTGTTAGCTACGTTAGAAATTCCTTCTATTCGGATGATCCTGTTATACCCATTGGCGTCTCTGGACGTTTCTGGGCAGTAGCCTGTGTTTGTATAGGAGCCTCTGCCTAACAAATCATATTCTCTTTTCAACACCTATAAGCATACAAACTTTAACCACTAGTGTCAAGCCGTAGAGAAAACTTGGATTGCATCGAGCCACTCCTAGCTTATATTTACTACTTAATTTTACGATTTTTTTCTACCTTGATTCACTTAATC
>JAEZWY010000078.1 GCA_023442905.1 Bacillota bacterium
TTATTGGGCCAAGTGGTTCAGGAAAGACAACTTTCTTACGTTGCCTAAATTTTTTAGAACGAGCGGATAAAGGGCACTTAAAAATTGGTGACCAAAAGGTGAATTTTGAAAAGGTTTCTAAGAAAGAAATTTTAGATATTCGCAAGAAAACGGCTATGGTTTTTCAACAATATGCCTTGTTTTCTAACCGAACAGCCTTAGAAAATGTTATTGAGGGGCTAGTGATTGCTCGGAAAGTACCGAAGAAAGAAGCTAATGAAAAGGGGCTTGACCTCCTAGCTAAAGTAGGTTTAGAAGGTAAAGAGAACCATTACCCACATGAACTCTCAGGTGGACAACAACAACGGGTTGGTATTGCACGTGCTTTAGCTTTAAACCCAGAAGTCATTTTATTTGATGAACCAACGTCTGCCTTGGACCCTGAATTGGTAGGGGAAACGCTAGAAGTCATTAAAGATGTTGCCGAAAGTGGGTCTACTTTAGTGATTGTAACGCATGAAATGCAGTTTGCTTATGAAGTGGCAGATAGGGTAATTTTTATGGAAAATGGCGTGATTGTTGAACAAGGTACACCTGAAGAAGTTTTTGACAATACCAAAGAAGCGCGTACGCAAAACTTCCTTAAAAGGACAGCCGTATTTGCACGGTAGGATACTATAAGTTGATTGAAAGTAGTATGAATATTGAATAGAAAAGAGCCGCATTCCCTTAGTGAAATGCGGCTCTTTTGACATGCTAATGGATAATGATTATTTTTCTAGTAAGTCTTGGATAGGTGTATAAGTACGATCTTGTGACTCAGCTACCCCTTCATGTGTTAAGTATCCTTGGTAAGTGTTGATACCAGTTAGGATTGTTTCATTGCCTTTAGCAGCGGCTTCAACGCCTTGATTGATAATTTGACTAGCAAATTTCATTGTGGCATTTGTTAATGCTAGCGTTGACGTGCGTGGCACTGCTCCAGGAATATTCGCTACTGTATAGTGGGTTACACCATGTTTTACATAGATAGGATCTTGATGGGTTGTCGGGTGAGTTGTTTCAAAGTTCCCACCTTGGTCAACTGCGATATCAACCAAGACAGATCCAGCTTTCATGGTTTTCACCATTTCTTCTGAAACCAGTACAGGGGCACGGCGACCGGTTACTAATACCGAACCTACTACAATATCAGCATCTTTAATCACTTGACGAATATTTTCCTCATTAGACATTAAAGTGGTGACTTTATCATTTAGAATATTTTCTAATTCGGCAAGGCGACCAGTATTTACATCTAAAATTGTGACGCGAGCGCCCATACCAACAGCTACTTTAGCGGCGTTATAACCAACAGTTCCCCCACCAATGATCACTACATGGCCAGAGGCAACACCAGGTACGCCTGAAATCAAAATACCAGAGCCACCGTTTTGTTTTTCAAGATAATGGGTACCAATTTGAATTGCCATTCGTCCAGCAACTTCAGACATCGGGGTTAGTAATGGTAAGGCACCATTTTCTACCATAGTTTCATAAGCAATAGCCGTTACTTTATGTGTTAGTAAGGCATCAGTTAATTCATTTTCAGGTGCTAAGTGGAAGTAGGCAAATAATATTAAACCTTCATGGAAATAATCATATTCAGAAGCTAATGGTTCTTTTACCTTAATGACCATTTGGCTAGCCCAAATTTTAGCTGGATCATTTTCAATTTGTGCACCAGCTGCTGCGTATTCTGCATCAGTAAAACCTGAACCAGTACCAGCATTTTCTTCTACTAAGACATCATGTCCGTTATTTACAAGGGTCCTAACATTACCAGGAGTTAAACCAACGCGGTCTTCTTGCACCTTAATTTCTTTAGGTATACCAATTTGCATTTAAATATCCTTCTTTCTATTCAATGTTAAACCATCATTCATATTATATCATGAAAAAGACAATTACCCAATTTACCTCATTATTTGGCTAAAATACGGGTTATTGATCGCCAAATCATCATAAATAAAAAGACAATACCAAAATAACCTGCTACTACATAGACAAGATTGACTAACTGGTCAAAGGGTAGAAATAAGCCTATAGCTGTTGCGAGTAGACCTAAGACACCCGTGGCAACTTTGTTGGCTCTTGTCCCATCAGTAGTGACAGATGCTGCCACATTCCATAAAATTGAAACCACAGTAGAATAAATGGCTAGTAAAATAATGATAATAAAAGCATAAGCTAGCCAAGGGTGTAATTGATTAGCAATGGTTAATGTTGGCACCTGTGCACCTGCAACGAGAGAGAAAGCACCCAGAAAGGCCATGTATAAAATAAAAATACCTAAGGCATAAATACCAGATGATAAAAGGGCAGCTACCTTCGTTTCTATCTGATTATTTGCTTGTATGCCTATTTGGGCGATAAAACCAGCATTTAAAATAATGATTAAGCCCACATAGTTTAAGGCAGATACCAACCAATTGCCTGAAGCCGCTTGGACTGTGCTTGAAGTAACCGCCTTATGTACCATATCTGTTGCTTGGCTAAGATCACCGTGATAAGTAAAAAAACTGAGTAAACCTAAAATGATTGCAAAAATGGCGATAGTTGGTCCAATATTTCCTAATATATGCGTAATTTTATCCATTCCTAACATGACAGTAATAGCAGAAACGATATACATAAAACCCGATCCCACATAAACGGGTAAGCCAAATTGCTGCTGGATAGTAGCCCCAGCCCCAGCAACCATTACTGCATAGGTTAAAAACAGGGTAACCAAGGTGATGTATTTATAAATACCACCAATTTTATCCCCAGCAAATACCTTAAAAACGTCATTTGGACTATCTAAATTTTGCTTACCAGTAAAGCCTGCTTTAAAGAATTCAGCACCCGAAAAGCCTACTGCGACGAAGGTGGCCACAACACCTAAAACTCCTGTCCATTCGTGGGCAACGAAGTATTGCATGATTTCTTGTCCCGTTGCAAAACCCGAGCCAATTAGAGTAGCGGTCATAGCTCCGGCCATGACCAATACTAGTTGCCAGTTGGTGGTACTAGTATTCTTTTTATTTTGTTTCATAGTTGATCCTTTCAAACCGCTAGTTAGAACGGCGATATTTTTTTCTATTCATTATCATAACAAAATTTGTGCTTCGTGTAGAAAAAAATGCTATAAAGGCAATTGGAACTATCCGTCGATACGGTATAAAATATGATATAATCAGTGGGCGAAAGAAGCCATTTGGTTTCGTATACGTGACTTAGCATAATATTTATATAGAAAGAAGCGACAGGATGACTAACCATATTGTATTATTTGAACCAGAAATTCCAGCAAATACCGGTAATATTGCCCGTACTTGTGCAGCAACTGATACCCATTTGCATTTAATTGAACCACTTGGATTCAAAACAGATGATAAACATTTAAAGCGTGCTGGTTTGGATTATTGGAACGCTGTAGATATCACTTACCATGCCAGTCTTGATGATTTCATGGCTTATTTAGGTGATCAACGTTTATACCTAGTAACAAAATTTGCCCATTATATTTATTCAGACATTGATTTCGGCAACAGTGACCAAGATCAAGATATTTTCTTGATGTTTGGCAAAGAAACAACTGGATTACCAGAGGACTTCATGCGAGCTCATGAAGACCAATGCATTCGTATTCCAATGGATGATACTCACGTACGGTCATTAAATTTATCTAATTGTGCTGCTTTAGTCATCTATGAAGTACAACGTCAACAAGCTTTTAACAAGCTAGAGCTAACCCATCATTATGAAAATGATAAACTAGATTAATCGTTTATTTTTAAACGTAGCTAGGTCAACAATCACCTAGCTGCGTTTTTAATTATTTGGAAAAGAAATTTCTACTGGTTATAGGTTTTCGCTGATATAGCCAATACTGCCTTATGGTTCTGTGTTTGATATACTTAATGTTATAATAAGATAAGTATAAAAACGATTTCAAAAGATAGATACCTATTTAGGAGGTGCTGATGATGCGAAAATTTCAATCTCCCAGTGAGTGGAAAAGCAGCTTGATACGGTTTCCTATGGTCATACTTTTTGGTGTTATTGCGACCATTTTAGCGATATATATGAACCACACACCTTATGATCAACCGATGATGATGGCTGAAACGGGTGTTTATGCAAGCATAGTTGGTATGTTGTTGGCAACATTGGGACAAGTGACTTATGAACGTTTTGTGAAAGAACAGCGACCCATTCAAGCCTTTGGTATTCAGGGGCTTACCGGAATACTAACCGGGGTGTATTATGTTGCCGCCAGTCGGACCAATGAATTTTTCTCAAGTCATTTATTTACGAGAACCAATATCGCCTTGTTTCTCTTAACACTATTGATTATTTGGCTACCATCGATCAAAAACGAAGGATTAGATTTTGCCCAAAGCTTTCGAATTTGGTTTAAGTCATTCTTTGTGTCTGCGGTGTATACGGGGATCTTGATGCTTGGTATTAGCTTGATACTTGGTGGTTGGTCTGTCCTCATCTCTAATGTAGATGGGGAATTATACTGGGATATTTTTTCAGTATTAGCTTATATTTTCTTTCCTTGGTCCTTATTGTCTCAACAATCTGTATTCACCCGACCATTCATCGAAGAAACGGGCAAGATGACATCGGAAGTTAGCAAATTCTTGGATGTTCTTTTAACAAAAATATTTATTCCGATTGTATCGGTTTATACGTTGATTATTTTCATCTACTTCTTCTCTAATTTGGGGAATTGGATGGATATTACAATCGAGTTTGTGATGGTATCCTACTTAATTGTTGGCTGGATGGTCCTATTCTTAGTGGCCGCAATCGAAAGACCATTAGTGACGCGCTTTACTCAGGTATATGCTGTGGCAGTCCTTATTGCCTCGGTATTCCAAATTTACCGGTCAGTCATTTATTCTAATGTGTATGGCGTGACGATGAGCCGGTATATGCTGATGCTATTCTGTTCTATTTCAGCTATTAGTGCCATTTTATATCTACTAAAAAATCAATGGTTACCCTTGGTGGTTGCAGTGGGACTATTTATTGCAATGATGCCGCCAGTTGATGCGATATCTGTCTCAGTAGCTAGTCAGGGAAAAATAGTAAATGATATCTTAGCTGACTATCCTGACTTAATTACGGATGGCCAATTAGCCTTAACTACGGAAAATGTTGCCCAATTGGACAACACGACAGCTCAGAAGATGAAACAGTCGCTTAGATACCTTGATAAATACAATGAATTAAACCGTGTTTCCCAAATACCAGAAGATTTTGATGTATATCAAGACTTGCGTGTCTTTGATGGTATTCAAACGGATGATGATGGTTATGATTATCAAAATAGCTATTATTTTTCAGCGACCTTAAACTCTGAACAAGGAGTGGCAATGCCTTTTAATAGTAATGATGGCGGGGAAGTCATCTTACTACATAGCTATGATGGTGCAGAAACATTTACTGCTTTAGATCAGAACTTTAGTCAACAGATAGTAGATGTCACACGCCTAGAAGTGACTGCTGAAGATAGTGGAGAAGTGCTGCAATTTGATTTGTCCGGTCTTGAAGATTTAGCCGAAGATAATTATGCTGATTTAACCAGTGATCAGGCGACCTTCAACCAAGAATCAGATTCATATCTAGCTACACTAATAGTGCAGGACTTTAGCATCTATTCCCAATCAGGAGATGATAATGACCGTTCAGGGTCTGGCTATTTCATCTTGATACTGTCAGAAAAATAAAATATTTAATAAGGGGCTAGGTTGATACCTAGCCTCATTTTTAATTTGTTTGTAGTCCAATGTGAAAAAGTTCCATACAGCCTTAACCTTCCAACGTTTCCTTTCTGAGCGTCGACTCTCGCACCCTTTAGTTGGGTTCGCTTTGACAGTCCGGTCTCCACTTCAGAAATATTTGCAGCAAGTAAACTTGCTACGGCATATTTCTTCCAGTGTTACCGGACTGAACGCCAAAGCTCACACCCTTTAGTTGGGTTCGCTCGACCAGCTCAAGTCTACTTCAAATTATGAGCGAGTTGGTACTTCAGCACTTACTCGCTTACATGCGTATAATTCGTTTAATTAATAATGGTTCTTGTACTCTACAATTGAATTAGAACATTCAGAAGCTACTCTATTTCAGCCTAGTTTGTGCCACACTTTGTGTGCCTCAGCACTATTCTTCCATCGTCTCCAGTCTAAACGCTCAGTCTCACATCCTTTAGTTGAGCTTCAAATGTCAGCCTCGTGCCGCTTCAGGATTAGGCTATGTGATTTTTAATCACTCCGTCTAATCCTTCCACCGTTACGAGTCTTAGCGACATTTGTCACATCCTGGATAATAAGTTTATGTTAATTATGTCTTTTTTTCATTGTACTTTGTTTTTCCACGTGCGAGAATAGGTTAAAATGTCCGCCAAGTCTCTATTTTGGTTAGACATTTTTTGCAATAAACAACCAGAGTCCGAGTGAATGTATTGGATTTCTGGTAAAATAGTAATGAAAAATGGAAAAAACTGTAGATAATTAAGATAGGAAGAAAACAATGCGAAATAATTTTGAATCGAATGATCGAGATATGTATTCGGATGATTCAAATCCCACTTTGTGGCAAAAGTTCCGCAGGTTGTGGCAACGGTATCGGATAACCCGGTGGTTGATTTTGATCATCTTGACGCTTGGATTTGTCATGGAATCCTATTTGCTGATAGGAGCCAAGACTACCGATGTGAGTGACCTGCCGACGAAATTGCAGGTAACAACAGAATTTTATGACCAAGATGGGGAGTACGCTGGAGAAATATCCAATGATGCCGGAACTTATGTTGAACTAGAAAATATATCGACGAATATTCAAGATGCGGTCATTTCAACAGAGGATAAACGTTTTTATGACCATCAGGGGTTTGACCCAATAGGTATCGCACGTGCGGCTTTTGGTTATGTAACAAGTGGTCAAATTGTTGGTGGTGGATCAACGATTACGCAGCAATTAGTGAAGAATGCCTTTTTAGATAATGATCAGTCCTTGATGCGTAAATTAAAAGAGTTGTTCTTAGCTTTTGAAATTGAAAAGAACTATACAAAAGAAGAAATTTTAGAAATGTATTTAAATAATGCCTACTTTGGAAATGGGGCTTATGGGGTAGAAGATGCCAGCTTAAAATACTTTGGCGTGTCAGCATCCGAGGTGACTGTTGATAATGCAGCGGTCATTGCCGGTGCCTTGAAAGGCCCAACCATTTATAACCCAGTGGATGATTATGATGCGACGGTGGAACGCCGTAATACCATTTTACAGTTAATGGCCGATAATGAATTCATCACACAAGAGGAAGCCAATGCCGCGATTAATACGGAATTGGTACAGATGAATAATGATACTTCAAGTGATGCTTATGCTTATCCGTATTACTTTGATGCTGTAATCAACGAGGCTATTGATAAATTTGGTTTATCTGAAGAGGATATTATGAATGGGAATTACAAGATCTATACCAACCTCAACCAGACATATCAAGCCGAATTAGAGTCAACATATAATGATACGTCCTTATTCCCTACATCGCCATCAGGTGAGCTTGCTCAATCGGCCTCTGTTGTGATGGATCCGGAAACAGGTGGTGTAATGGCTTCAGTTGGTGGTACGGGCGAGTATTCATTCCGTGGCTTTAACCGAGCTACCCAAATTTCACGAAGTCCAGCTTCAACAATTAAACCGTTATTGGTTTATGCTGCCGCTTTGGAAAATGGCTATACTGCCCAATCTGTCATTCTAGATGAACAAAAGTCATATGGTGCAGATAATTACTCTCCAGAAAACTGGAACTACGAATATGCTGGAGATATCTTATTATGGGATGCCGTGGCAAAATCTAAAAATACGTCAGCTGTATGGTTGATGAATGAGTTAGGTATTAATACGACGATTGCTAAATTAGATGACTTTGGTATTCCATATACTGAGGAAGATAAAAACTTGAGTTTAGCCCTAGGTGCCTTTAATAATGGTGGGGTTTCACCATTACAAATGGCTTCTGCATACTCAGCTTTTGCTAACGGTGGGGTTCGTTCAGAAGGTCAGTATATTACCCGTATTGAGGACCAACAAGGCAATATCGTTGTAGAAGAACAAGAGCCGGTTCAAAACCAAGCAGTGAGTGCAGAAGTTGCAGATGAAATGACCTCTGTTTTAATGTCTGTATATGATGAAGGTGGTACTGGATCTACTATGGAGCCTGAAGGTTATGAAATCGCCGGTAAGACTGGTTCAGCAGAGTCTGCAAACTTTACCTCAGGGAATGCGGATGAATGGGATATTGCCTACACACCTGATGTGGTGATTGCTACTTGGTTTGGTTTCGATGATACAGATGATGATACTTACTTATGGTATGGATCAGCTGGTTCATCTAAATTAGCCTTCTCTGATGTCTTAAGTGGTATTTTAAATTCAAGTCCAGGTACCGCATTTAATGTGCAATCAGCTTACGATGAATATAATCAAATCCAATCTGAACAAGCTGCAGCCTCTGAAGAATCATCGTCTGATGAATCCTCTTCTGACAATGGATCAGAAGACAGGTCGGTACTTGATTCAGTACAAGAATTCTTCCAAGGATTATTTGGCGGACAATAGCTAATCCCTTTTGACTTTCAATGAATCTTAAAGAATGTTATATTGGAAAATGTAGTTTAAAAAGGTCAAGTTGACCAGGAACAATTTTAAGGAGTGAAAATTTTGGCAAATATTTACGATACAATTAACCAATTAGAACGTGACATCCGTGAAGAAGCAGCGTACAAAGATTTAGTAGCCGCTGTTGAAGCTTTAAAAAATGATCAAGAAGCATTTGATATCTATACTGAATTCCGTGCACTACAATCTAGCTTCCAATTCAAAGCCCAATTAGGCCAAGAAATTACTGAAGAAGATGAAAAAAATGCCAACGAATTACAAGAGAAATTAGCTAACAACGAAGTGATTTCTAGCTTGATGGATAAAGAACGTGCTTTAAATACTTTAGTTGAGGACATTAACAAAGGTGTTTCTAGCCCAATCAACGAAGTATACCAATCATTAGCAGAGAAAGCTGAAGGTCAAACTGAAGCTTAATGTAATTGATAAAATTTAATCTATAATAAGCGAAAGCAAGCAGTAAATTATTGCAAGCTTAAGTAAAGAGGTCAAGGGACATCCTTGGCTTCTTTTTTATCATTATTTTCCAAGTTTAAATAAGTTTAAAACATCTTTAAAATCCCTTAAGACGGCGTCATCTTTCACAAGTTTAACTTCTGTATGTTAAAATAAGAATAAGGCAATTTAACAATTTTTAAGGAAAATGCCAATAAATTTATGAACGGAGTAATCAATATGGTGAGATTTATACATACAGCAGATTTGCATTTAGACCAGACCTTTAAAAATTTACCAATCAAAGACGATTACTTGCAATATGCTTTATCAGAAGCAACATTAAATTCATTCGATAACCTTATTCAAACAGCAATTAATGAACAAGTAGACTTTTTCTTAATTGCGGGTGATATTTACCACGGAGCACGTGCTACTTTGCGTGCACAATTTGCTTTTTCGAGTGGTATGCAACGGTTAGCTGATGCGGATATTCCTGTCTATATGATTTATGGAAACCATGATTTCGATGCTGACGCTGACCATCGCCTAAAATTACCAAAAAATGTCTATATTTTTGGAGCCGAACCAGAAACTAAATACTTATCTACCCCAACTGGGGAGAGCGTTGCTATTACTGGTTTCTCTTATGATCAACAATGGATTTCCGAAGACCGGTCAGAAAACTATCCAAACCGTGATGCATTAGTGGATTATCATATTGGTATGCTTCATGGTGATAACTCAACTACTGATGGTCAAAAACGCTACGCGCCATTTAATCCAAGTCAATTAGCCAGTCATGGTTATGATTATTGGGCCTTAGGACATATCCATAAAGGCCAAGTCATATATGAACATCCGGCTATGGTTTATCCAGGAAATATTCAAGGGGCTAGTTTCAAAGAAGATGGACCTAAAGGTGCCTTAATCGTTAACCTAAGTAAAGGACAACCAGCTGAATTAGAATTTGTTGAAACTGCAGAATGGCAATTCCAACAGTCAACACGTGACTTAGGACCAATAAATAGCCTAGATACTTTAAGAAACACGATTGAAACAGCGCTACATGAGCATATTATGTATGCTAAAGATGAAGCAGTAAATGTTATTTCTCGTATGACTTTTATGACTGATGGTGATGAAGAAGCACTATACTGGTGGAATACCTATGCTGAAGAACTATTGGAGCAATTGCAATGGTCGTTAAGGAATCAAAATGCCAGTCGTGACCAAAAAGTCTATCTTGTTTCACTTGATGTTGAGGTGAAAGATCAAGCTGTGTGGTCACCGTCACCAGTCTTTAACGAAAGTATGAAACAAGCTTTTGAAAATATAGTTTCTGACACAAATCAGTATCAAAAAGTGATCGAAGACCTCGAAAAGAATGGTCAATGGCAACGCTTGATTGGAGCTGCAATCGATCAAGAACAATTTAAAGCCGATATATTGGCCAAGGCAAAAGAAAAAATTATTGTGGAACAAGCAAGTTATAGCCAGGAACAAAGGAGATTTTAGCCATGCATATTCAACGATTTGAGATATTTGGGTATGGAAAATGGGTGGACCAATCCTTCCAGCTAACCCCTAATTTAAATGTTTTTTCTGGCTTAAATGGTTCGGGAAAAACAACTCTAATGTCATTTTTACTAAGTGTCATGTTTGGTTTTCCAAATACACGCCGAAAAAATGCTAGAAATTATGATACTAATGATAATGTGAAATACGGTGGTCGTTTATATTTAACCAATACCAAATATGGCGATGTCATGATTGAACGGACAAAAACCAATGGTAAACAAAAATTAACTTACACGATTAATGAAGGTGAAAAACAAGTTACAAACGACGTTTCATTCTTGTGGAATGATTTAAGTAAGTCTGATTACCTTGCTTACTTTGGTTTTTCTGAAGACGACTTAATGGATTTTGTTTGGGATGATGAGGAAGACTTCGCCAAAAGCTTGATGTCGATTGGGATGTCAGGTCGCCAAGTTTTAACAGATATTACCCCGAGTATGAGTAAAGATGCGGATGAAATCTTTAAACCAAATGGAAAGAACCCACTACTAAACCAAAAGATTCAAGAAATTGAAGCAGCAGAAGGTCGCTTGAACAAAGCACAAGATAAAGAAGTGGCTTACTTTGATTTACGCCAAGCTTATGAACAAGAATCTGGCCGACTTAGTCATTTACAAACTAGTTTGAAGGATGCAACCAGTGGTGAAATTCAGTTAGAGCTCGCTAATCAACAGTCAACATCTATGAATGAATACCTTCAATTACATGATGAACTTGAGCATTTTAACTTTATTGAATTCGAACCTGAATTAGCCAACAAGTGGTTACAATATGAAAATCAAAACCAACATATTGACCAACAATTAGCTGAGCTGACCGATGAAAATGACAGTCAATTAATCGGCGATGAAGGTACTGGTGGTAATTCAGCAGGTATGGATTGGATTGTTAACCATCCTAATGTCAGTGAACAAATGGTTGTTGAAGCACGTGCTTTTAGAGATAGAATGCGTCAAAATGAAGAATTCAGTCAAGAATTGATTGAACGACGTTATGAGAAACAACGATTAATGTCCTTACTTGGGGCAGAAGAAATGGCAGAGCTACCGGATGAATTAACTGCTGAGGAAAGATCTTATTGGCAACAAAGATATAAAGAGTTAGAAAATAAACGTGTTTTCTATAATCATAGCCAAAGTGATATGACCAATTTAGAAGAAAAGGCACAATCACTTGAAGATGAATATACGCAATTATCTTATGAGCGTGATGAACTTGAAGCAAGTGGTCGCCAAAATGATCGGTGGATTCGCTTATTCGGTGGCGTACTTGCGGGTATGGGGATTATCTTATTAATAGCCTATTTTGTTAGTTCACTTACTTTCTTATTCGGTGCAGGAGTAACAGCTACTATTGCAGGTATTATTATTTTGATTATTGGTATCATGGTCCAAAATGCCAAATTAACACAATATGAAAATAAAATAGAAGCTTATGATTTAGATTTAGAAGATATCCAATCTGAACTAAATGAAGTTCACCGTAACAAAGAAATTCAAGAAGACCAATTGGCTAATCTATCTGCTGAGTCGACAGATATTGTGACCGAATTAGATAAACTATTAGCTGAAAAAGGCGGTTCTTCAAATATATCTTCTCAAGTATGGTTGGAAGATACTTATGTTGATGAAATTTTTAATTTAGACCATAAAATTCAACAATTAGAAATGACTCTAGGTGTTTCTAACTTTGGTAAAGCCCATGAACAGCAATGGGCAGATTATGCAGCGGCATTAACAGAAGGTGAATTAAGTGAAGATGCTTACTTCCAACAATTTGAAGATGACTATCTAGCTTTAAGACGCCAGCAAGCAGACCAGGACTATGCATCTTATGAAGAACAAAGTCGTGCCAACCGTCGTCAACAGTTACAAGCAGAATTATCGGCTATTAAAGCGGACCAAGAACGCATTCTTGACCAATATAATTACCGATCAGGTGAAGAATTATTAGCTGCCATTGACCAACAAAAGCAAATGAAACAAAAACAAAACCGTCATGATATTTTAGCGAATCATTTAGACTTAGATTTAGCAGTTTACTTGCAACAAGACCGTCCAGTTAGCCAACAATTAACAGACTTACGTCAAGAAATTGCTGACATGGAAAAAGAAATTGCTGAATTAACCCGATCAACAGCTGATAAACGTAGCCAAATTCAAGAAATTGCAAGTGAAGGGATGGCACCGGATTTATTGCAAGCCTATCAAGCACAAATAGATGAAGCTTATCAATTATCTGTTGAATGGGCTGCAAACAAATTAGCCATTGCTACTTTTGAAAAGGCTACTGTAGGTGAATCGTCTGATGTTAAAGAACGTGTATTAACAAATGCTTCTCGATTCTTGCTTGACCTATCTGACAATCGCTTTACCAATTTAACCTTTAGTGAAGATGGCATGTCAGTGCGTCTAGCTGATGACTCTGAAATTTCGGTGAATCAGTTGTCTCGCGGTGAAAAAGCCCTGTTATTTGTTGCTATGCGTTTTGCCTTTATAGATGCACAACTTGGTAATATTGAATTGCCAATTATTATAGATGAAGCATTTTCACATTTAGACAGAAAATACCGATCAAATATTTACCGCTTCCTACAAAAATTTGCGGCGTCACACCAAATTATATTCTTTACGGTAGATGACACCTTATTAGATATTGTAGAAGCACCAGCGCAACATGTGCTGTAGAAAGGAAAGATATGGACAACTTACAAATTTTTGACGTAGTGCTAGACCAAAATTTCGATATCTATGTACTGATTAAAGTAGCTGAAGTACGAGAAGACCGGAATGGGAAAAAATACATATCCTTCACTTTTCAAGACCGGTCTGGCTCAATCGAAGGCAAATTCTGGGGAGCAACCGAGCAAGATATTGAACAATATACATCTGGTCAAGTAGTGGCCTTAGCGGGTAAAAGAGAACTATACAATGGTAAACCACAAGTTCGCATTACCGGCTTACGCTTAGCCAACGATTCTGAACCTAATGATCCCTCAGATTACGTTGAACGCGGTCCAATGACTAGACAGGAAATGGTCAATGAAGTATTGGCTACTGTTGAAGGTATTGAAAATACTACAATAGATGCGATTGTTCGTTATTTATTACGTGAAGTATCCTGGGATTTCTTTACCTATCCAGCAGCTAAAAAAAATCACCATGCATATGTAGGTGGATTGGGCTTTCATACGATTTCTATGTTACGTTTGGCGCAATCAGTAGCTAATCAATATGACAATATCAATAAGGATTTACTATATGCTGGAGTAATCATCCATGATATTGGGAAAACAGTCGAATTCACTGACCCAATGACTACGGAATATACGGTTGAAGGGAATTTAATCGGCCATATTTCTATTGTAGATGAAATGATAACACTAGCTGTTGATAAACTTGGTTTCAGCCAATACAGCGAAGATGTCGTCTTATTGAAGCACATGGTCCTTGCCCATCATGGTAAACAAGAATGGGGAAGTCCAGTATCACCACATTTATTAGAAGCAGAAGTCTTGCATCACTTAGATAATTTAGATGCTTCTATTCAAATGATGACTACGGCTTTAGACCATACAGAACCCGGTGAATTTTCAGCCCGTATTTTCGGTATGGATAACCGTGCCTTTTATAAACCAAAAGGCCAAGTAGCGTCGGATACTGACCAAGAGGATGCAACATCCGATTCGACATCAACACTGGATGACACAGAAGATAACTTATCGTTATTTGAATAATTGAATAGTGAAATGAACCACTCCTTGACTTGTTGTTAGCAGGTCAAGGAGTGGTTTTTGTATGTCTTCATCATAAATTTTGATATTAACCTAGCATTTGCATAGCGGCGTAATGAGGAGTGCCATTATTGTATTTTTAGACATTATTTTTGAGAGTGTTTTAATCATACGGACAGGTTATTTTATTGTCCATTTGTTATAAAAAGCATGCCCAATATGAAATGTATAAGAGGTAAAAGTAGACCGTTTACCTGTATATATCGTTTTTCTGGGACAATATTGTTTTTAGCTATTCCAATAGAGCAGAGTGACACCAACTTAAAAATCTATCAAGGGCAAAAATTTCATGTTTTAGTTTACATTTGTACATGTTTACTATGGTAAACTTAAAGCAAATTGAGGGATATTTTTTAGGTATGCTAAATATAAAAAGAGATTGAATTAAGGGGGGATTCTCATCAAACAGGTGACAATTTTTCAGACAAGTGATATCCATGGATATTTATATCCTACAAATTACTTGACTAGAGAAGAAAATCAACCATTTGGCTTGGTAAAAGTAGTTGAGAACTATTTACGCGAGAAAGACCGCTTGATTGAAGGTAGTAGTATATTGATCTCTACAGGAGATACCATTCAAGGATCACTGCTTACACACTATTTGCAGAAACAGTTGAATTCCGCAGAAGCGATTGTGGATACCATGAATTATCTAGGTTACGACATGGAGGTACCTGGTAATCATGAATTTAATTATGGACAAGATTACTTATTGCACTCCTATAAAAACGCCCAATTCCCAATTCTATGTGCTAATATTCTAAACGAGAATGGTGAACCCTATTTCGGTAAACCCTATAAAATTGTTGAACGCAACGGGATAAAGATTGCTGTTCTAGGTTTAACCACGCAATATATTTCCCATTGGGAGCATCCTGACCAAATTGTTGGTTTGCAGTTTAAGTCAGCAGTGGAAATGGCCAAGGTTTATATGCCGATGCTGAGTGATCTGGCAGATGTGGTTGTGGTTGCTTATCATGGTGGATTTGAATGTGACTTGGATACGCTTGAACCAGTCGAACAAGGTGCTGGGGAGAATGAGGGCTATGCCTTAACGCATGAAGTTCCTGGTATTGATATTTTATTAACAGGTCATCAGCATAATGAAATGGCTCAAATTGTGAATGGTGTTGCAGTTGTGATGCCAGGAGATAAAGGACGCGCCTTAGGAAAGGTTACCTTAACGCTTAATCAATATGAGGGTGACAATCATTGGACGCTAATAGATGCGGTGCCTGAATTGATCACCACGACGGTTGATACACCTATTCAAAAAGATATGGCCAAGCGACTAGCTGACCTACAAGCAGATGTTGAAGATTGGTTGGACAAGCCGATGGGCACAATTTCGGGAAATATGCGCATTGACGACGTAGATCTTGCGCGAATAGAAGACCATCCCTATATCGAATTGATGCATCGGGTTCAAAATTACTTTGGTCAAACGGAAATTACAGCAGGCGCCTTATTTGATAATAATGCTAAGGGTTTCCCTGAAACCGTCACAGTACGAGACATTCTCAATAACTATCCTTTTCCCAATACTTTAGCGGTGGTTAAAATCACTGGGGCAGAATTGAAGGCGGCCATTGAACAATCAGCTGAGTTCTTTATTTTAGATGAAGATCGAGAAATTATAATGTCTAAAGACTGGCAAGATCCAACGCCAAAACCTTATAATTACGATATGTATGAGGGAATTGAATACGTCATCGATGTATCTCAGCCAATTGGTCAGCGGGTAGTGAAATTAAATTATCACGGGGAGCCATTGGACTTACAAGCAGAATTTGAAGTGACCTTGAACCAATTCCGAGCAATAGGCGGGGGTGGTTATCATATGTTTGATAGTTCAAAAATCATTAGGGAAGTTAATTTAGAAATGAATGAATTGATTGCCAAATATCTTGAAGACCATGAAACTATCCATGCGACTTGTAACCATAACTTCCAAGTAGTCAATGGTGATGAATGCCCATAAAAAGCTTAATATAAATAATTATGGCGTTGTGTATTGATTGCGCACCCCTATTCTTTGAGCAGTTGAATGTGTGTGCGGTTTCATTTTTCCTATATTAAGATATATTTAATAGATTAAATTAGAAAGTAGGTATGATGATATGGTAAAAGGTCTTTATGTAATGAGTCCCGATTTATTCGATGCAGTTTATACACCAGAAACGCGAAAACATATTCAAACCTTGATTGAAATTGAGGATGAGGTGGTTGATTTAACGACAATGCCAGCTGATGACCAAGTAGAAGTCTTACTTGGCGGTTGGGGCATGCAAGAATTAACGGAAGAAGTGCTGGATAAATTGCCTAACCTAAAAGTCATTTTCTATGCAGCGGGGACAATGAAGGGAATTGTGACTGATGGTGTTTGGAAACGAGGCATCCGTATTACGACTGCTAACCAGGCCAATGCCCAACCAGTGGCTGAGTTTGCCCTTGGTCAAATCCTTATTGCAATGAAGAATACTTACGCTTTAGCGCGTCAAGTCAAGGAAAATCAAGGCTATTTGATTGGGCCAATGCGTGATGATATCACTGGTTTATATCAAACAACAGTAGGGATCACTTCACTTTCGGCTATTGGTAAGCAAGTCATCCAACTCTTAAAACCATTTGATGTAAACATCCAAGTCTATGATCCATACGGCACAGAAGAAGTAGCCGACCAATTAGGCGTATCTTTGGTTAGTCTAGAAACCTTATTTGCGAGTTCAGACGTGGTGACCATTCATACACCACTTTTACCTGACACCGAAAAAATGGTCAACAAAGACTTGCTAGCTTCTATGAAACAAAATACGACCTTAATTAATACCGCCCGTGGTGGTTTAATCGATGAAGAGGCTTTAGTGGCGGTACTAAAAGACAGAACTGACCTAACAGCCGTTTTGGATGTGACAAATCCTGAACCACCAGAAAAGGGATCAGTTATGTACGACTTAGATAACATTGTTCTAACCCCACACATTGCCGGATCAGCTGGTGCTGAACGAAAACGACTTGGGGATGCCATGGCAGGGGAAATTGCCCAATACTTAGAAAAAGACCCATTAAGTTTTGAAGTCACCGAAGACATGTTTAACAAAATGGCCTAACTCAAAAAATCCATCCCAAATTATAGGGATGGATTTTTCTTGTCTTTATAAGCTATTTTACGAAACTGCCGTTGATCAAATAATTTGGTCAGCAGGGGATTCAGAGCCAGGAAAAAGAGGCTGTTACCAAAGCCATGACTAATATCAAATGGCAGACCTGCTAAGTAATAAGTCCAAAATGAGGGTAAATCATATGTCCAAACATTTAGGATGGAAATGCAGCCACCGTATAGGATGCCAGAGCTGAAGGCTAGCATCCCGAAAAAAGCTACATATAACATTACTTGCCAAGCTGAACTGGACTGCCCTTTTCCAATTTGTAAGAGATATAAGGGACGGAAGATTTGGTTGAGGGCGAGTACAAGACTGTAGGCGATGGCTTGAAATAGGGTCCAGGGGCCGAATCCAAGGTAAAGGTTGGATAGGATAAGGCTACCTAAAGTGATGATGAATCCTGGTTTGATGCCTAAATTCAGGCTGATAATGATCAACATGGCGGTCATGGGCTGCATGTTAGGTATGAATTGAAAGGCGATACGGCCGGCTGTGGTCATGGCAATGAGTAGGGCATAAAGGGTGAGTTGGTGGGTTTTTATGCCGATATTTGTCATTTTATTCGCCTAGATACCAGTCGATTTGGTCGTCTTCTTCCAATATGTATTCACTAGCACCAACAGTAGCCATTTCGCCATTGACGTCAAATAGCCAGTAGAGGTTTTGACTGTCGTCCTGGGCATAGTCTTCGATCGATGTGATAAAGGCCCCATAATCTGAATCTGCTGTTTCAATGGCAAAGTTGTCTTCCATGACTTCAAGTAAGGTATCACCTTCTTGGAAAGGGGCCTCTGCTGTCGATAGTTTTTCACCATTTGCAGTGACCGAGATCGTCACTTGGTCAATAGAAACGGAGACGCTAGAAGATGCTTCCTGCTCTGCTTGAACCTTTTCTTGGCTTTGGCAGGCTGCAAGCGTAGATGCTGCGAGTAATAGGATTAAAAATTTTTTCATGATACTTCCTCCAAAATATGCGACCTTATTCGACTTGCGAAATAAAACCACTAGATATATACTTGTCCTGACAGGTGAGCACAACATATAGTATCAACTTTTAAAATGAAATACTATATCTAGTAGAAAGTTATTGAAATAAAGAACATTATTGTATTTTTGGAGGTTAGTGAAAATGCCAACACAAGTCTTAAATCATCAGGATATTGCGAAGTTAAATGCAGATATCGAATTGTTTCCCCAGGTTTATCC
>JAEZWY010000082.1 GCA_023442905.1 Bacillota bacterium
CCACCTACATCATAGATGGTTCCACGTTGTGCTGACAATATGCTACTTCTATCATAGAGGTTTTGGGCCTGCTCCGATAAATCTTGACCGTTCGCAGTCCCAAAAACCATTATTTGTGTTAAACGAATGCCAAATATGAGTAGTAAAAAACCTGCCAAGCCCATCATCGCTCTAATTGTTTTTTTGCGATTCTTTTTGAGTTTTTTACTGTCTTTCATTATTCCACATTCCTTATATTTTCTTCATTCATATTCAACCCTTGTTCTTCAGCGATTTCTACCACTCGTGAGTAGTTAGATAATTCGTGGACTTCTTGGGTTAAGTTCTCTTTTTGAACACCTAAATCTTCTGCATTTTGTTGTACTTCTTGTAACTGCTGTGATGCTGCATTCACGTTAGCACGCATAATGGTAACCCCTAATAGTCCTGAAATCATAAATAGAAAGGCTACTGTCATCAACATTTTTTGCATCAGTGAGAATTTTACTTTTGGTCTACTTTTACTGGCCGGTATACTCGCCGGAAGAGCAGTCATATTCCGCTTTGGTTGTGCATGTTGACTTTCTTCTGGGTAAGCCGGAATATTTGGAATGGCTCTTTCGGCCGGCATAGCATTCATTTTAATATTTACTTGGTCTTGTAGTAGAAATATTGCCATAAATACTGCTCCCTTCTATTGGTTGGCTGCCTTTTATCAATTATTTTATTTAATTCGTTCGATTATACGTAACTTGGCACTTTGTGCACGTGAATTGTGTGCTAATTCTTCTTCACTGGCATAAATAGGTTTTCTATTGACCAATTTAAAAGGCGCTTCAATATCGGCATTAATCACCGGTAAGTTAGCTGGTAATTCTTCGCCTGTTGAAGCATCTTTAAACATTTGCTTCACAATACGGTCTTCTAATGATTGGAAGGAGATTGTAGACACTCGCCCTCCAACATTTAATAAATTTAAAGCTTGTTCTAATGAATCCTCAATTGCACCTAATTCATCATTAACTGCGATACGAACTGCTTGGAAAATCCGTTTAGCCGGATGGCCACCTTTACGACGAGCAGGAGCAGGAATCGCTTCTTTGATAATGTCTACTAATTCCTCCGTACGTGTAATGCGATGGTCAGCTCTTCTTTGCTCGATTTTTCGTGCAATTTGCTTAGAGAATTTTTCTTCTCCATAGCGATAAAAAATACGCACAAGATCATTAAAATCCCATTCATTAATAATAATTTCTGCTGTTAATGGTTGGGTTTGATCCATACGCATATCTAGCGGTGCATCTTGGTGGTATGAAAAACCACGTGCTATCTCATCCAATTGTGGAGAGCTAACCCCTAGGTCATATAAGATACCATCCACACCAGTAATACCCATTTTTTCTAGTTCTGATTGAATATGTCTGAAATTGTTATGAACAAGTGTAACCTTGCCACTTTCAATCTCTTTAGCTAATACTTTCTCAGCATTACCAATGGCCACTAAATCCTGATCAAAGGCAATTAAACGACCTTCATCAGATAGGGCTGCTGCTATTTTCGAACTATGTCCAGCACCACCCAAAGTACAATCAACATAAATGCCATCAGGTTTGATTGCCAATCCGTCTACTGATTCGTTTAATAACACTGAGATATGATGGAATTCATTTGCCATTCTTCTGCCATCCTCTTCTTCTATAATTCTCTATTTATTCAAAGTTGATTTATGATTTTATTAAAGTCCAAAATCTAACATATCTTCCGCAATTTCTTCAAAACTTTCTTCAATGTCAGAAGAAACATTTTCCCATTTCTCTTTCGACCAAATTTCAATTCGGTCTGAAACACCCAATACTAAGCATTCTTTCTCAAGATTTGCGTAATTTACAAGGGTGGTTGGGATATTGATACGGCCTTGTTTATCAATTTCAGCTTCTGCCGCTGCAGAATAGAAAAAACGTGTAAATGCACGTGCTTCTTTTTTAGCTAGCGGTAATTGTTTTAATTTCTCTTGAATTTTCTCCCAGTTATCTAAAGGATAGCCAAAAACACACCCATCTAAACCGCGTGTAATGACAAACTTAGAACCTAAGTCCTCACGCAATTTTGCTGGAATGATGATTCGCCCTTTGGCGTCGATATTATGTTGGAATTCTCCCATTAACATCATTTATCACCTTCTGTGCCTAACCTTAACCTTTATTGGTTTAAGTCTACCATATCTCCCCACTTTTCACCACATTTCCCCAAAATTTTGCAATATTTTTATAATTTTTGTGGAAAAGCCTATTTTTGGGGATTTTTCCACAAAAAAAAAAGAAGTTTTTAAACCTGATTTTCAACAGGTTTAAAACTTCTTTTTGTTATTTATCTAATAAATTTGGTGATACGCACTGTTTACATGACTACAACTTGAATAATACGACCAATCGTCACAACCACATAAATTATAAAGCTAATTGAAAAAGCTATATTGATTAGCATCCGATAGAATTTACCTACCATGATTTCTTCATTTTTAATAAATCGCCACAACAAGATCCCAATCGCTAGAAGAGAAATAATGACTACTAGATGGGGAAGAATCGAATAGAATAATAATGCTCGAGAAATAAAGTGAAGGCAAACCAATAAAATTGGAAACACAACATCAATTGGTGCGAATTTGATCCGTTTATTGAAGTAGAGGTATGGTTTTCCATATGTACCCACAAGCAATAAAGTTACAATGGGTAATAGATAAAATAGTAATTCACTCCATTTAAAAGCCATTTTTGACAACCTCTCCTTTTCTTTTCTATATCAATCATCCATTAATAGTAGCTAAGATAGATTAAAATGTCTAGAATGATTTTTACCCAATAAACCAGATACAAATCAAAAAAAGGCACTAACCAAAAGCGGTTAATGCCCTTTTAATTATATATAATCAAAGTAAACAATTAAGCTTTCCACATATTCACTATGTGGCAATACTTAATGAATCTTGCGCTAAATAAAATTATTCAGCTGCTGCGTCAGTCATTACATCTTTACCATCGTAGAAACCACAGTTTGCACATACATGGTGAGATTTACGTAATTCACCACAGTTAGGGCATGCGTTCATTCCAGGTACTTCTAACTTGTAATGTGTACGGCGTTTGTTTTTTCTTTGTTTAGACGTTTTACGTTTTGGTACTGCCATCATTACACCTCCTAATTAAATATCAATTATGCTTCATCCGACGATTCTGAATCTTTAAACA
>JAEZWY010000097.1 GCA_023442905.1 Bacillota bacterium
TCTGATAAAATGAAACAGCGAATACGAATACTATCGAATATAAATAAAAGGATGAATCAATTATGGCAAAAGAGTATAATG
This sequence comes from Bacillota bacterium, assembly GCA_023442905.1. Taxonomy (GTDB): domain Bacteria; phylum Bacillota; class Bacilli; order Lactobacillales; family Aerococcaceae; genus Aerococcus. The sequence continues at coordinate 82 of JAEZWY010000097.1, forward strand.
TAGCAATTGTCGGAGCAACAGGTGCAGTTGGGGAACAATTACGTCACTTAGTTGCAAAAGCAAATTTCCCAGTAAAAAATATTAAACTATTAGCATCAGCACGTTCAGCGGGTAAAGAATTACCAGTGGGCGATAAAAACTATGTTGTTGAAGAATTGACAAAAGATGCTTTTGAAGGTGTGGATATTGCCTTCTTCTCAGCTGGTGGAGACCGTTCAATCGAATTTAGCCAAGCAGCTATTGATGCCGGTGCAGTCGTCATTGATAATACATCTGTCTTCCGGATGGATGAAAATACACCTTTAGTAGTGCCAGAGGTAAACCCACAAGCATTGAAAAATCATAATGGCTTGATTGCTAACCCTAACTGTTCAACAATCCAAATGGTTGTGGCTTTAAATCCAATCCGCGATGCCTTTGGGTTAGACCGTGTGATCGTGTCTACTTACCAAGCGGTATCAGGTGCAGGGGCGACAGCTATTGAAGAAATGCGTCAACAATACCGTGATATAGAAGCAGGTAATGATATTCAAACGCCTGGCATCTTACCAGTTGGTGGTGATGAGAAACATTATCAAATGGCTTACAACGTATTGCCGCAAATCGATAAATTCCAAGACAACCACTATACTTATGAAGAAATGAAAATGACCAATGAAACCAAAAAAATCTTAGGTGATGAAACGATTGGGGTATCAGCGACTTGTGTGCGTGTACCGGTTGTTTACGGCCACTCAGAGTCTGTTTACTTTGAAGTAGATAATGATGACGTGACACTTGAAGATATCCAAAATGTTTTACGAGACGCACCTGGTGTTGTATTGGAAGATGATATCAACCAACAACTTTACCCTCAAGCAGTAAATGCTGAGAAGAAAACTGAAACATTTGTTGGCCGTATCCGTAAAGACTTAGACTTCCCACGTGGTTTCCATATGTGGGTTGTTTCTGACAACTTATGGAAGGGTGCTGCGTTGAATTCAATTCAAATTGCAGAACAAATGGTAGCTGATAAATTAATCTAGTTTATGTTATACTTAAGCTAGCGATGTGCGGGCAATGTGGCGAAGCGTCATTGCACCGCACTTTTTTTGAGTGAAAAATATATCCGACCTGACTAACAATTTGCGTCAGTTTGGATACAGGCTGCACTAACTATTTAGCGTGCATCCAGACTTTATAAAAATAAACCCAATATATTAGGAGGCAATAATATGAGTGATATTAATATCATCGCTCTGGGTGGTGTCCGTGAAAACGGGAAAAACATGTACCTAGTCGAAGTTGACGAAGCAATCTATGTCTTAGATTGTGGTCTTGTATACCCACCAGATGAATTATTAGGAATTGATATGATGATTCCAGACTTTACATACTTAAAAGAGAACCAGGACCGTGTAGCAGGGGTATTCTTAACCCACGGCCATGCGGATGCGATTGGTGCTTTGCCGTATTTATTAAAAGATATTCAAGTACCCGTATTTGGTACTGAATTAACAATTGAATTAGCGAAAATTCAAACGAAGAAAATTGGCTTGAAGAATTATCAAGACTTCCATATTATTTCAGAAGACAATGAAATTGATTTTGGGAATGTCGTGATTAAATTCTTTAAAACGACTCACTCTGTACCAGAATCAGTAGGGATTGAAGTATCTACACCAGAAGGTTCAATCGTTTATACTGGTGACTTCAAGTTTGATATGACAGTTTCAGATGCATATAAGACAGACTTTTCGCGTATTGTTGAAATTGGCCGTGACGGTGTATTCGCCTTACTATCAGATTCAAATGCAGCAGAAAATATGAAACCAAATGCAACTGAAGTTGAAATTGAAAAAGGTTTGTTGAAGGAAGTGCGTAACGCTAAAGGTCGTGTTATTGTCGCAGCAGTGGCATCAAACTTAATGCGTATTCAACAAGTTTTAGATGTTGCAAGCAAACTTGGTCGTCGTGTTTTCTTAGATGATACTGAATTAGAAGAAATTATTGACGTGGCTATTCGCTTAGGCAAACTATCAATTCCATCAAAAGACTTGATTACCAACTTGAAAGACCTTGGTCGTTTTGAAGATCACGAAATTATTTTCCTAGAAACTGGAAAATCTGGTGAACCATTAACTACCTTACAAAAAATGGCTTCAAGTCGCCACACAACAGTATCAATTAAAGACGGTGACAAGGTCATTATCGTGACAACACCTTCTTATGATATGGAAAAAGTGGTAGCAGAAACTAAAAACGATGTTTACCGTGCAGGCGGGGAAGTGGTTGAATTAGCGCAAGCTTATGATTCAAGTGGTCATGCGAGTCCAAAAGACTTACAATTAATGATCAGCTTACTGAAACCAAAATATGTGGTTCCAATTTCAGGTGAATACCGTCTAATGTCAGCCCACAAACACTTGGCGACAGAGGTAGGTATTCCAGAAGAGAATGTCTTCTTATTAGACAAAGGGGATATCTTGACCTATAAAGATGGCAATATCCATATCGGTGGTGCTGTACCAGCTTCAAACGTATTGATTGATGGTTCAGGTGTTGGAGATATTGGTAATATTGTTCTTCGCGACCGCCGTATCTTATCTGAAGATGGTATCTTCTTAGTTGTCCTAACCATTTCGCGTCGTCTAGGTAAAATCTTATCTGGTCCAGAAATTATTTCTCGTGGTTTCATCTATATGAAGGCTTCTGAAACCTTATTAGATGAATCAAAAGCCGTTGTCGTTGAAGTGACTGAAGAAAATCTTAAAGACAAGAACTTTGAATGGTCTAAATTGAAAGGCGACATCCGTGATGCACTAAGCAAGAAATTGTATAGTGAAACACAACGCCGTCCGATGATTTTACCAGTCATTATGGAAGCTTCAAACTACCATCCTGACAAAAAAGATAAGAAAAAAGGGAAACAAAACTAAGGGGGTCCGGCATGAACGCGTCACAAAAATTAGTAGTCTGGGTTGAAGGATTATTATTTGTCATCCTGGCTTTATTAATTGAAAGCATCTTCCCAGAAACCATTACAAGTTTTAATATTACCGTAGCGATTTCATTAACCCTATTGGTTTTCTATTCATATAGAAGAGGATCAACAGCGGGCTTTATCGCTGGTGCTGTACTTGGTGCAGCAGTCGGGTATTTACAAGTAGAGAATGTGCAAACAGAGTGGATGGTGCTAGTGGCTAGTGCAATCCAAGCAGCTATGGTTGGTTTATCAGGTAAATTTGCCCGAAATTTACAACGGACTTTATTCAACCGCCGTATGTCTAGTGTATACCTAAACCTGATTACCGGGACAATCATGACTTTTGCCGCATTCTTCATCCTTAAATTCATCTTTAATCAATATGTGCTAAATATTGGTCAAGTGGCTGACGGTACATATGCGATGAATATGTTATGGTCATTCTTGGCTAACTTAGCCTTAGCTTTAATCATCCTAGTAATCATCTTGAACGTATCATCGAAATTTTGGATTCCAAAGAATACGCCATATATTTCGCGCAAAGAACGTTCGCGTTTATTGAATGACTAACTCGTTCATCATATCTTGTAACAATAAATAGTAAGTAAGAGCAAACAACTAGTCCTTGGCATTTTCAATTGGCCACCTTGTTTGCTCTTTTACTTTTAAAAAGGGGAAAACATGGGATTATATATTTTTTATGGGATTTTAATTCTTTTAGTGTTAAATACCATCGCCGCAGTTATTACCGTCCTTAGACAAGACCGTCCTGTGGCGACTATTTGGGCTTGGTTATTGGTGCTAATATTATTACCGGGTGTTGGTTTTATTATTTATTATTTTGTTGGTCGAAAGATTTCCGACCAAAATATCTTTAGGATTCGTAACCAAGAAATTTATGGTTTAAATGGTCTAAAAGAAAAGTATTTAAATAAAGATGGTAAACAGAAAAATGTCAACCACTATCCACGTGGCATTCAAAAGATGATGCGTGTCTTGTTTAAGAGTGACTATTCAATCTTGACTGAAAACAATCATGTCGAAATCTTTATTTCAGGCCAAGAAAAAATGGACCGACTAGTTGCGGATATCTATGCCGCAACAGATTCAGTGCATGTCCAATACTACATCTTTACTGATGATGAAGTGGGTATGCGGGTAGTAGACGCCTTAATTGACCGGGCCGAAGCGGGATTAGAGGTCAAATTGATGGCTGACGCAGTGGGTAGTCGTTTTCTAAGTAAGAAATCAGTGAAACGCATGGAAGAAGCAGGGATACAGTTTGAAAGTTTCTTCTCAAAAAGTCCCTTCTTTATATTTAATTTTCGTCTAAACTGGCGTAACCACCGTAAAATTGTGGTGATTGACGGTTTAGTCGGTTATGTTGGTGGGTTTAATGTTGCCAAAGAATATATTGGTAGAGGACCTTTAGGTTATTGGCGTGATACCCATTTTCGGATTACAGGAGATGCTGTCAAAACTTTACAAAGCCGTTTTATGGTAGACTGGTTTGCTTCTAAGAAAGCAAAACCAAGTGATTTTGACCATGAATACTTTCCTAATCCAGAAATCATAGGTGATATTGCGATGCAGATTGTCTCATCGGGTCCAGACGAAGAATCTGACCAAATTAAAATGGGTTACCTACAAATGATCAATATCGCTGAAGAATATATTTATATTCAAACACCTTATTTTATTCCCGATGAAGCGGTATTTGAGGCAGTGGAAATGGCTGCCTTATCAGGTGTAAAAGTGCATATTATGATACCTTCGAAACCTGACCATCCGCTAGTTTATCGGGCTACGGAATACTATGTAAAATCCTTATTACCAGCAGGTGTCCATGTTCATAAATACCGTGAGGACGGATTTTTACATGCCAAAACAGTGTGTGTTGATGGTCACGTAGCTAGCGTTGGTACAGCAAACTTTGATATTCGAAGCTTTGCTTTGAATTTTGAAATCAATGCCTTTGTGTATGACCGAAAACTTGTTGCCCAACTAGAAGAAATTTTCCAAAATGACTTAAAAGAATCTACTCAAGTAGATATGGATTATTTTGAAAACCAAACAAAATGGAAGAAATTCCGTCAAGGGTTCTCGAGATTGTTCTCACCAGTTTTATAATAGGCAAAAGAAAAAAACCAGCTATCTGATTAGCTGGTTTTTGCGGTGTTATGGAATTGTTGGTGATAACGATGATTAATTTAATCGGCGTAAACTGAACGAACAGCCATGATTTCATCTACTTTAATAATCCGCATAACATCATTATCAACATCTTCAAATAGGATAATGTCTTTATCTGTATATTTTGACCGGAAGATACCAAATAAAATATCTTTGGTGTTCATAGAACCGATTTGACGAGTAACGGTAATAT
>JAEZWY010000172.1 GCA_023442905.1 Bacillota bacterium
CGGTAAAGTTGACTACCTAGGCTTCTCTTACTACATGTCGACAATGGTGGACAAAGATGCCCCATTAGCACCAACAAATAAGGTTCACGGTGGTATACCGCATGAAGTTGAAAACGAATATATCGAACGCTCAGACTGGGGTTGGGCGATCGACCCAATCGGTTTACGTTATACCCTAAACCGCTTCTACGACCGTTATCAAGTGCCATTATTTATCGTGGAAAATGGCTTGGGACTTGTAGATGAGTTTGACGAAGACGGTCAGATCCATGACCAAGCACGGATTGCTTACTTACGTGACCATATTGAACAAATCAAATTAGCTGTTGACGAAGACGGCGTTGATTTAATGGGCTACACACCGTGGGGCGTGATTGACATCGTATCCTTTACAACTGGAGAAATGAAAAAACGCTATGGTATGATTTACGTTGACCGTGACAATGAAGGAAATGGAACGCTAGCCCGATCTAAGAAAGCATCATTTGCATGGTACCGTAAAGCCATCGATTCAGACGGCGAAGACTTAGCTTAATCATTACAATAATAAAAGACGAAATGCACTTTTCTTGAAGCGCATTTCGTCTTTTTTGGCGTATATACAACTTGTAGGGCGGATTACTCACCAACCATACCATCGCCGTCACGGTCGTCCATATATGGATACAACCAATGGTCTGAATAAATAGGCATTGAAAAGCCTGCTGCTTTGGCTTCTTTAATGGTTACCTGACCGTTGCCATTGGCATCAACCGAACTGACATCACCGCCGGAAGCGGGCGCTGTAGTAGCGGGTGCACTTTCGGCTGCAGGGGCAGTTTCAGAAACGGTTGAAGATTGGTTTAAGTTTGGTAATGATTCATCTTGTGTTGGGCCTTCAGGTCCTACTGATGAGCCGTCTGCATAGTTGATTTCAACGTGTGGTTGGATGTTTGGTACATAGATATTGAATTGGATAGTCGCCCCGTTATCTTCAATAGAGAAACCTTCCATGTAAACACCGGATGCCAGTAGGTTATCCCCTTCGAATGCTGGTGTAATGCGGTAGCGGACATGGTTTTCTGTTTGCTCAATATAGTTAGCCACAAAGTTCTCAAATGGCAACATCCCTTCAACATTAAACCATCTAGTACCAGTCATCAAGTTGCGGGCATTGGCATCTTCACCAGTTAGTTGGTGGCCAATCAAATGAGATCGGTTATACAACCAACCACCAGAAACGTTGGCATACTTAGCTTGTTGCCAGCCAGTGGGTTTGATATCTGAAATATCACCACGTTCTGTAGTAGGCATCAGTTCGACCCCGAGGACAGCGTTTGCGGCGGTTACCCGACCTAAACTATCCAGTTCACCATATGATTCGTAGGCTTCAGTCGATGTAATATCCGTATCTGTAAAGTAAGGGATATTATTGTTAATTTCTATATAAGTTTGCCCAGCAGGTACTGTACGTACTTTTGTGAATTCAGCGTTTGCTTGGCTGGCAATTTCACTTTCGGCTTTTACTTTAGATTCAGCTGCTGCTTTTTCCTTAGACTCTGATTCAGCACGTTTCTCAGAAGAGGCTTGGCGTGCACTTGATTCAGCGGCTAATTTTTTGTCATAAGATTCCTTGGAAGATTTTTGTGACGCATCTTTAGCGGACTTAGCAGCCGCTTCTTCGGCCACTGATTCAGAATCATCAGCGGAATTCTCATCAGCATCTTGATTTGAGGATATAACTTGTTCTTGTGGTTGAAGGTCGGATTGATTGGCTTCGGTTTCACCTGTGTCTATTGAAAAGATGACAATCGTACCGATTAATGCAGCTGCTGAGGCAATCAAGCTGTTTCTCAACCATTGATTATTTGGCTTAATCTTGTAGAAAAACAAGGCCAGAATAGGCGCAACAACTAAGATGAATGGTGCTAGTATGATAAATATTATCAGTAGAGCCAAGTAAGCCAACAAACGTAACCAGTTAATATTCTCTTTCTTCATTATTTATATTTCTCCCAAATGTATCTAAACTTTCCCATATTGCCTAACATTATATCGGCCGTCATCAGAAACTGCAATGACTATCGAACTTTTATTTATAAAATATAAAATAGACAAAGGTAATTCTCGTCAAAGGGTCACTAAATTAGCTTCTAAACAAGTTGGCGACAACACGACAACTGTTTTAGCAGCCGGTGAAGCAGATGCTAAGGTAACCTTCAAAGATGCATTAGAAGGTAGTGGCTTGAACTTTGTAGACGCAGGTGAATTATCACGTGCTCGTGAATTAGAAGCAATCGGCTTCCTACAAATCACATTAGCAGCCCGCGAAGAAATCGCTTGGACAGCAGGAGTTGCAGTAGTTAAATAAAGCCCAATATAGAGACTAGAATTAGTTATAAAAATATTATAGATCTAACACAACCACCAACGACTTAGCTAATACTAGCTTGTTGGTGGTTTTAATTTTGTCATAAGCAATAAAAATAAGCCGTGATACCCGGGGTAGTGGGTTTCACGGCTTTTAGGGGTAGGTATTTTAATCTAGTTGATCACTTTATTTGGATCAAAGTCGGTGTGTGTATTGGCTGTTTGCGTAGATTGTTTTTCATTGTAATTATCTAATAAGGACATGGCAATCGTCGTCAAGACACCAATTACAGCTGCGTCATCCACAAATCCCAAGGGACCGAAGATATCTGGCAACACATCAGCTGGGAAGACGGTATAAGCGAGTGCTAATCCAGTTATCGCCTTGATGTAAGAAGGTGTTTCCTTATTAAATAAGGCTTTGGCGAACTTGCCCAAGGTCATTTTTGATGTTTGTTTCATTGCGTACATCATCCTTTCTCATGTCTATATATTAAATGGAAAAGGGATTTGATGTATCCGTCCTAAGACCTAATTTAGAGATTTGTCTTCGTTAGGTCTAGATACATGATGTGCATGTCCACATAACGCCCGTCTTTCACTTGGAAACCGCCTGGAATCGTACCCACAATTTCAAAGCCAAATTTCTCGTAAGTATGGATAGCAGCCTTGTTTTCGGCCACAACCGCATTAAACTGAATCCCTCTAAAACCGTGTATTTTAGCCGTTTCAATGGATTTTGCTACTAAGTCATTGATCAAACCTTGACCCCGGAAGGCTTTATTCACTGCGTAAGTCCCTTTGGCTACGTGACTTGCCCGACCTTCGTTATTTGCTTTAATCAGGTAGTAGCCAGCAATCTGATCATCCACCAATAAGATGTCAACTTGGTCATAAGTAGCCAATTTATTCTCAAATGCTTCACTTGAATAGAGGTCTAAACCAGGGAAAGCGACACCGTCCACCAAAATATCGTTCCATATTTCTCTAAGAACTTCCGTGTCGACTTGTGTGTAATTTTTAAAAGTTTCCATACTTTTAGGTCTCCTATGAATTTGTATCGCAATCCCTTATTATACCCATTCCACTC
>JAEZWY010000197.1 GCA_023442905.1 Bacillota bacterium
TATAATTTTACACTATTAGCTATGAAGCAAAAAAACACGACTGGTGCCATCGATCAATTGTCAGAGGCTTTAAACCTACCTTACTTGAAAGTGATTGAAAGCTTTGACCATTCCAATATTCAAGGAACTAATCCTGTATCCGCTATGGTAGCCTATGAAGACGGTCGACCAAATAAGTCTATGTACCGAAAATATAAAATTAAAACGGTAGATGGATCAAATGAATTTGCGACCACACAAGAAGTAATTCGTCGCCGATATGGGCGCCTCTTAAAAGAAGACGGTCAATTGCCCGATTTGATATTGATGGATGGTGGGGCTATTGAAGTAAATGCAGCTAAAGAAGTTTTAGAAGATGAACTTGGGTTGGATATTCCAGTAGCCGGTATGGTCAAAGATAATAAACATAGGACAGCCAACCTAATCTATGGTGACCCCCTAACAATTATCCCACTTGATCCGCGGTCCCAAGCCTTCCATCTCTTACAACGAATTCAAGATGAGGTCCACCGGTTTGCCATTACTTTCCACCGTAAGACTAGAAGTAAACAATCCTTTACTTCTAAACTAGATGGTATCAGCGGTGTGGGACCTAAAACCCGGACGAAAGTTTTACGGCATTTCAAAACAATGAAGGCCGTTCGCGAAGCAACTATTGCAGATATTCAAGCCTTATCTATTCCAGAAAAAGTAGCCATTGAAATCCACAAAGCAGCTTGGGATGGACAAAAAGATAACCCTTATGATGATGCAGCGGTAGATAAAGTAAACGATATTGATGCAAGTCCGCTAGACTTAGACCAAGCTATTCATCCTGACAATTAAACAAAAAAAGACGATTACCCATTCTCATTGGAACAGGTAATCGTCTTTTCTTATTTGGCTAGTTTTTCTACGGCTGCGATTAGGTCATCAAGTTTTTTCTCAGTTCGTGTCATTAAATAGATAGACACGAATATAGGAAAACCAACATTACCAATCAATTGCATGGAAACATCCAACATATCCAAAAACCACCACCTCCTTATTAAAAGGAACGGTGGTGGTTTGATTTATGACAAGTATTAAATTATTGATTTTTATCTGGATCAATTTCCGGATCATAGTCTACGTCTTTTTCAAAGTCGCCTGGATTCAACATGCCATCTTCGCCACTTTCAGCTTTATCCGCTGCTATAATAACATCTTTGGCATTTTCAACTTTACCAAAATCAGTTCGATTTGGTGTATTGTAACCCATAATATTATATGGCTTCTTGTCAGATGGTTGATCATCAACTTGGTCATTTGTTGCCTCTTGACCGCCAACAATGTATGAACGACGTACAGCTGCAGATTCAGAAGCTGGACCAGCATTTAGATCAAAGTGCGATTTTTCTTCCTTTGGTCTTACCTGATTATAATCAGAAGATTCCACAGTAAAGTGGTTACGCACTGCTGAAATTGGTCCCTCACTAGCTGTATAAGTCGCTACGTGCGGTTGACGTACATTAGGATCTTGACCTATTTGATAAGAACCACGTAAAGCTGAAGAACCAGTCGCCTTATTTTCTACTACTTGGTCTTCTGCTTTATATTCATCAGACTCAACTACTGCTTCATTAAGCGTTTCGCTAGTAGCTTCATCGTCTTGACCAGCTTTCTCTTCATCTGCTAGCGAGAAAACAGCGGCAGCACCTGCAGCTTCACCAACATGATTATCTGCTTCAGCTCGATCTGCTTCATTGGCTGTTTTCTCCGCTTCAGTCTCACTAATTGCTTGGTTAGCAGCAGTACCTGTTGCTACATCATTTGCTGGATGAATAGCTGTCGCGTTTTCCGTAAAAGCTGGACGTTGTTCTGTATGATAGTTATTGACTGGTGTATCTGGTGTAAGGTCTAATTCTGGAAACTCACGGTCTAGTTCATCACCATGCTCATCCGTAATTAAACGATATAATAAAGCAGTTGCAACCATTTGACGGATAGAATATTTGATTGAGAATACTATCAAGGCTATAGTTGCGATAACCGCTAAGACACCAATCAATATACCGCCATTTTGAAGGAACAAACCAAGAATCGTTAAGGCACCAAACATCACAATCGCTAATAAGACTGGATAAATGGCATTTTGGAAACCAATCCAAAATAGGGTCCATTTATTCCCCTTCATCATAACTTTAGAAACTTTCAATGGTTTTTTACCACCGATACGGTCATTATCAAATAGTAAGTAATTATTCATCGATAACCGTAAAGTAATAATTGTGATAATAATGGCATATAGTAAGGCAAATAGGATAACAAGTCCTACAAACACCCCAGCTAAACCAGAAGCATCCCCTCCTGTTAAATCAGTTGGTGGCGTTAATGGTGCACCAATTAAGTAAAAGATGGCTACCCCAATTAGCCCTAGCACACCCGCAATTAAGATTGTCCATAAGAAAACAACGACCACGAAGATGATTTGGTTCCAAACATTACGGAAATAACGTCTTTGGAAAGGTTCGAAAATGTTCCCAATATGGAAACGGTCTTCATCTACTAAGCGTAAAACCGACCAATCAATCCCTAGTTGTAACGGGAAAGAAATAAACATACTGATTAACAATGAAGCAATACCGGCAACCGTCCCCATTGTTCCTGACGCCGTTGTTGCACTAGATAGATCTCCCGTTCCGGTAATCATTTCAAGTGCCCAAGTAATAAAACCAGTAATAACTCCGGTAATTAAAGTCGCACCAAAAATTGCCAAGGTATTCCCTTGTTGGATGGCACTCGCTTCCTTATTGATTTCAGAAGCTTTTTGTGGAATTTTATAAGACATTTTACACACTCCCTTTTTGTTCATCCTTTTAAAATTGATCACTTACATTTTTTCTTCTGTATGCGAAAAATACTATATATCTTATTATACATGAAAATCATTAAAATATTGAAGGAAAAGGTCATTCTCCTTCAGAATCAACCATAGCTGATAAGCCAAAGTTTTTTCTAAACCGTACGCCTATTTCTTGTAGAGCATCTTCAGATTGTGGAAAGATCCCCACCTTATCCACAAAGCCATGGTCTAAACCACGATAGCGGAAAAAAGAGATTGGTACACCATTGGTTACTAGACGCTTAGCATAGGCTTCTGACTCAATACGTAAGAAATCATACTCTGCTGTCACAATTATTGTTGGCGGCATTTGTTGAATTGTTTTATCTGATGCAAATAATGGTGATACTAGCGGATCTTTAAGGTCTACATCTTTAGCATATAATTTGTTAATATAATGCACACCAATACCAAGTGACTTAACGATAAAAGTAATAATTTCATCATTATCATGGATGTCATATTCATCTAGCGACCACTTATATTCTGCTGTTTCCTTCATCGCCATATTGACAATTGGGTAGAGGAGAATTTGTTGTTTAATCCAATGATTATCTGACTCAATATCAAAAATAGTCATAGCCGCAGCAATATTAGCGCCCGACGAATCTCCCATGATGGCTATTTTTTCTTGGTCTACCCCTAGTAAATCAGCGTTATCCCGAATCCACCCCAGCATAGCCAGTCCATCAATTAATGCGTGGGGAAAAGGTTTTTCGGGTGCCAAGCTATAAGGAAATGCCACAACAACAGCGCCGGTTTTATAAGCAATCCCCCGACAGGTATTCGTTATCGTCTCAAAGGTGGTGCCTATAAAGCCACCT
>JAEZWY010000005.1 GCA_023442905.1 Bacillota bacterium
ACTGAGGGCTTAGCCAAGATGCGCAATGTTGCTGGTGAGATTATAGCAGCTATGCATGCTGTAAAAATTGCCCGAAATGCAGGGGCCAATTGTGTCGTAATTTATCACGATTATATGGGGATTGCAGAATGGGCATTAAAATCTTGGCAAGCTAAAAATGAGCATACAAAAGCTTATCAGGCGTTCATGCAAGAACAAGCTAACGATTTAATTATCGGTTTTGTAAAGGTACAAGCCCATACTGGTAACCGATATAATGAGGAAGCTGATCAGTTAGCTAAAGATGGGATTCTCCAAGCTTTATCCGCTAATTAATTATGATAAATAATGGTAAAATAAAAGAATAAAATATATCAGGCTAAGGCCTCAGGAGGATGTATGTTACTGAATTATCTATTAATCGCCATTTTAGTTGGTATTGACCAAATTGTGAAGTATTGGACCGTGACTTCTTTTGCTGTAAATGAAGGTCAAGATTTTATTCCTGGTATCCTCTCCTTTTTCTACATTCAAAACGATGGGGCAGCTTGGGGGATCTTTTCAGGGCAAATGTGGTTATTTTATATTATCACGGTAGCAGTTGTTGCAGTTTTAATATATATGTTACACAAGGAAGGTAAAGTTTCTCGCTTATTATCAATAGGTTTATCCTTTATGATTGCAGGTGCATTAGGTAACTTTATTGATCGGCTTCATTTAAACTATGTAATTGATATGTTTAGATTGTCCTTTATCGATTTTCCCATTTTTAATATCGCCGATGTTTGTTTAACAATTGGTGTCATCTTAATGATTGTATATATGGCGATTACACCGGAAGATCAATTGGAAAAGTAAAACCAGTAACAAGTAAGGAGCAGTATTTTGACAGAAGAAAAAAACACAGTATATAGCTATACATATGAGGGTGAGGCAGGCTTACGATTAGATCAGTTTGTTACTATTCAATTTAGTGACGAGAGTCGTACAACTATCAAAAAATGGATTAAGGAGCAATTAGTAACGGTAAATGATAAAACCGCTAAGGCATCTCAAACATTGATGACTGGAGATATCGTTAACGTACAAAAGCCAGAGCCAGTGGAAGCAGATGAGTTTAAACCAATCGCTGAGCCGATGATTTTAGATATCGTTTATGAAGATGATGATATTTTAGTGGTGAATAAACCGGTTAACCTCGTCGTGCATCCATCAGTTAACCACCCAGCAAATACCTTAGTAAATGGTCTTCTAAACCATGTGCAAGAGAATGGTTCCCAACTAGCTATTGGGCGTGAATCATTTAGGCCAGGTATTGTCCACCGATTGGATAAGGATACAACGGGCTTACTAGTCGTAGCTAAATCACAACTAGCACTTGAACGTTTGAGTGAGCAAGTAGCGAACCACGAAATGACTCGTATTTATACTGGATTAGTATATGGAGAAATTTTTGAAGCTGGTGGAACGATTGATGCGCCGATTCGTCGCCATGAAAAAGATCGATTAAAGTTTGAAACGAATGAAGCTGGTCGCCAAGCGGTTACACATTTTACTGTAAAACACCGTTATGTGGGTTATACACTGGTGAACTTCCAATTAGAAACGGGAAGAACGCATCAAATTCGGGTTCATGCTAACTTTATCAACCATCCAATTGTAGACGATCCCTTGTATGCAAGACAATACAAAGAGCGATTTTTCAGTGAAAATGGACAATTATTACATGCCCACCATTTAGAATTAGACCATCCAGTAACTGGTGAGCATCTGGTTTTTGATGCTGAACTACCAAGTAATTTTCAAGCTGTATTGCATCAGTTGACATTTAAGGGTGTTTAATTTATGAAAAGCTTTGCAAAAGGGTGAATACTTTAGTAAAATTTTATCTTGTAAACGTATGAGAGGAGTGTAGAAACTATGCTAAGTACAGGAGCTTGGATTTTAATCGTAATTATTGCAGCGATTTTGGGCGCTGTTGGGGGATTCTTCATTGCCCGTAAATATATGGTCAACTATTTTGAAGAAAACCCACCAATTTCTGATGATATGATTCGTTCAATGATGATGTCAATGGGTCAAAAACCATCAGAAAAACGTGTGCGTCAAATCACACAATCTATGAAAAAATCAAACAAAAAATCTAAATAACTAGATTAAAGCAACAAGATTCGCTTTATATCTGCAATAGCCTCCGCAGCTCATTTGGCTTGCGGAGGCTATTGCATTGTCTAACCAAATTTTTATTTTTCCAACAAGTGTTAATTTTCGCAATTGGTCAAGATTTGTTAGATAATAGATAAGAATGTGTTTAGGAGGGAAGAAATGTTTTCAATTTTTAAAAAATTGGGTTGGTTTTTTAAATTGCGGTGGAAGAGCTATGCTTTTGGGATAGCGGCATTAGTCACCTGTGCGATTCTATCAGCTATGACCCCTAGAATTGTGGGAAATATGGTTGACCAGTTGGCAGCAGGATCTTTAACTGGGCAATTATTAATCACTCAAACAGGCCTTATATTATTATTGGCTATTATTATGTATGTACTTCGCTACGGTTGGCGGACGATTATTTTTGGGAATTCGACTTTATTAGAATCGATTATGCGTAATCGTTTGTTTAGTCATTTTACCAAGATGGATGCTACGTTTTACCATAAATATCGTACGGGTGACTTGATGGCACATGCTACCAATGACTTAGCAGCCTTACGATTTGTTGCTGGTGGTGGAATTCTAACATTAACTGACTCTATCTCTATTTCGGTAGTTACGTTGTTCTCTATGTTTGTCCTAATTGACTGGCAACTAACATTAGTGACTATTTTGCCGTTCCCTATTTTAATAGTGGTAGCACGGGTGTTAGGACGCATTATCAATCAACGTTTTCGTAAATCATTAGAAGCTTTTTCTAGTTTAAATGATGAAGTGCAAGAAAATGTGTCTGGAATGAAGGTAATCAAGACATTTGGTGAGGAAGAAGATTATTACCAAGATTTTGTTGAAAAGACTGACCAAGTTGTTGAAATGAACCGAAAAGTTTATCAAGCAGATGCGGCATATACACCAATGATTGAAATTATCACAGGTTTAACTTACGTATTAACGATATTTTTTGGGACTTATTTTATCCAAAATGGTCGGATTACTGTTGGTGACTTGATCGCTTATATCTCATATTTATCTATGATGGCGTGGCCTTTAATAGCGGTTGGTCACTTAGTGAATACACTTGAACGTGGGAATGCGTCATGGGACCGAGTATCTGAATTGTTAGATGAAGTACCAGCAATTACTGAAGTAGATCAAGCAATTACTACGCCGATTAAAGGTGATATTCATTTTGATATTAAAGAATTTGCTTATCCAGATGATGGTCGTATTAAGTTATCAGATACTGCTTTCCATTTGAAGGAGGGTAATATGCTTGGTGTGGTTGGTCGAACAGGTTCAAGCAAAACGACAATTTTTAAATTGTTAATGCGTGATTATGATCAATATGATGGGCAGATTACTTACGACGGAAAAGATATTAAAGATTTTAGTTTAAATACACTTTCATCAGCATTCGGTTATGTACCGCAAACGAATTTCTTATTTTCTAATACGATTTTAGAAAATATTCGTTTCGGGAACCCTAATTTGACGGAAGAAGAAGTGATTCACTATGCAAAAGTGGCAGACATTCATGAAGATATCATGAAATTCCCTGAAGGTTATCAAACAGAAGTTGGGGAACGTGGTGTATCGCTATCTGGTGGGCAAAAACAACGGATTGCGATTGCGCGTGCCTTAGCCGTTAATCCAGAATACTTAATCATGGATGACTCGCTATCTGCAGTAGATGCTCAAACTGAAGAAAATATTTTAAGCAATTTACGGAAAGAACGAGCAAATAAAACAACTATCATTGCAGCGCAAAGATTATCATCAGTCATGCATGCAGAAGAAATTATTGTAATGGACAGAGGTACCATTATTGAACGCGGAAAACATAATGAATTAGTTGTTGAAGATGGTTGGTATGCACATACCTATAACCAACAGCAACTACAAAGAAAAATTACTGAAGGTGGTGATACTGATGGAGAAAGCTAATCAAACAAAGTTTTCACTCGCTGACCAGGTCCGTATTTTTAAGGGAATTGTCGGCTTTGGGAAACCACACTGGCTACCATTTGCTTTATCGTTTGTGGCAACAGCTATTGTAGCTGGAATTTCTGCCTATTTACCCATCGTGATTCAACGATACCTAGACCAGGTATTAGCAACTGACTCAGCCACTTTACAAGTGACTATCCAGGTAGCCGCATTTTATTTTGCGTTAACTTTATTAAAAGTGGCGGTTTATTATTTTAGAGATTTTACCTTTAAGCTAACAGCTGAAAAATCGGTTGCTGATATGCGTAATACTCTGTATAAAAAAGTTGTCCATCTAGGTATGCGCTATTTTGACCAAACACCCAATGGGTCAGTCGTATCAAGAGTGACGAATGATACAGAAACAATTAAAGAATTTTGGCAGGTATTCTTATCTTTCTTTGATGGTTTATTAAATATTGTGGCTATTACCTATGCCATGTTTACTTTAGATGCAGGTTTAGCTTTAGTATTCATGGCCTTTGTTCCTGTCATGTTAATTTTAATTTACATTTATCAGCGACAATCTACTTATATTTATGGGCGGATGAGAGTTGCTTTATCTACTTTGAATGCTAAATTAAGCGAATCTATTTCTGGGATGAATATTATTCAAAATTATGGTCAACAAGATCGATTAATCCAAGAATTTGATGATGTAAACCAAACTTATGTAAGAGCTCGAGTAGGGATGTTTAAAATGAACGCCTTATTATTACAACCGGCTATTAACTTACTTGAAGCAATTGCTTTGGTACTCGTTTTGTATATTTTTGGTTTCCAAGATTTACAAGGCGTGGTCATTAACGTAGGGGTTGTTTATGCTTTTACATCATATGCCAAGTCATTTTTCCAACCAATGGGACAAATGATGGATTCGCTATCTATTTTCCAAGATGGAATGGTATCCGGTTCTCGGGTTTTAGATTTACTAGATAATCCAGAAATGGCACCAGTGTCAAATGAGGGTGCAAGCGGTAAAGTAACAGATGGCCATATCCAAATTAACGGTTTGTCCTTCTCTTATGATGATAAGAAACAAGTGCTTCATGATATTAATATCGATATTCAACCGGGACAAACAGTAGCCTTTGTTGGTCAAACGGGTTCAGGTAAATCATCCATTATTAATGTTTTGATGAGATTCTATGAGTTTAACCAGGGAGAAATTTTAATTGATGGACAATCTATTAAAAATATTCCTGTGACGCAGTTAAGAGAAGATATTGGGTTAGTTTTACAAGATTCATTTATGTTCTATGGAGATATTGCAGAAAATATCCGTCTGCACGGGGATTACACTGATGATATGGTCAAGGCTGCAGCACAATTTGTAAAAGCAGATGACTTTATTGAATCCTTAGAGGATGGTTATCATGCTAAAGTAATCGAAGGCGGGGCAGCTTTTTCAACTGGACAAAAACAATTGTTATCTTTTGCAAGATCAATATTAAGAGAACCTAAAATCCTTGTATTAGACGAAGCAACTGCTAACATAGATACCGAAACAGAGCAGAAAATTCAGTCTGGTTTAGCCAATATGCGATTAGGGCGAACAACTATTATCATTGCCCATCGTTTATCGACAATTAAAGATGCAGATCAAATTATCGTATTGAAAAATGGCCAAATCATCGAACATGGTAACCATGACGACTTGATTGGACAAGGTGGCACATATTATAATATGTATCAGTTGCAGACCTATTCGGATGCACACCAAGATATAGATGAAGGGGAAACTGATGATTTATAATATTTTATTAACTTTGATAGGCTGGTTTATTCGTTTGATTAATGGACCAACTCAAATTGATGTGGATGAGGCATTTGATCCAGAGGCTAATTATTTAGTGGTTGGACCACATCGTTCAATCCTAGATCCAATTTTCATCGCCTTAGCTTTACGACCAAAACAAATGGCCTTTATGGCAAAGAAAGAATTGCTAGCTAACAAATTTCTAACTTGGTTTTTTACCACAGTCAACATTATTCCGATTGATCGAGAGAATCCTAGTGCATCTTCAATTAAAGAAGCAGTCCGTACGATTAAATCTGGCGAGAAGTATGTAGGTCTGTTTCCTACTGGTTCTCGTTATACGGATGAAATTAAAGATGGGGCGGTTTCTATGGCTAAGATGGGTAAAGCTGAAATCTTACCAGTCAACTACCAAGGACCTATTCAAATTCGTGATTTATTCTCTTGGAAAAAAGCTAATAGAGCTAAAGTTCGTGTGGGTAAACCTATTCAATTGCCTGATGTTAAACGGTTAACTGAAGAAGATAACAAGGCTATCAACCAATCTATCAAAGAGGCTTTCATCGAAAATGACCGTATTTTAGATCCAAATTATCATTATGATTTGGCAGGCGCTATAGCAAAACGTGATGCTAAGAAGGCTAAGAGTGCAGGAAAATAATTTATCACATTTTTAATGCGTGTCCTGTCAACCAATAGCAAAAACGATTATGTAAGAGAGGTCGATAAGATGACAAAAGCTACATTTTGGAAACAAGTTTTCTTGCACACGATTCAGAATATTAAGCTGTATATAGGTGCTGAAGCTAAGTTGTTACTTTTAACAGTGGTTATTTATGGGCTAGGTTTTTGGTTATTAAACATCCAATGGGCTTTGCTGATAGCCATTGGTATCAGTTTGGTAGCCTTATTGCCCGTAATTGGTGCTGGCGTGGTCTTTATTCCTTGGATACTGATTGAGTGGCTACAAGGGGATACGCAAGTAGGATGGTGGCTATTTGCCATATATTTAGGTGTTGAATTATTGACTGAAGTACTACAACCACTTTTAATTGGTAAAGATTTAAAATTACCGTTTTGGTTACCGATAGTGATCACGTTAATGTGTACAATCGCCTTTAATTTATTTGGCGTAATGGTAGCGGGTATTCTGATACCTTTTATTTCAGCATATTTTCAAGTTAAGGCACTTGAACGTGCTGAAATTTATGATGAAAAATAATTTATTGAAGAGATCTGTGAGTCCTTGCAGGTCTCTTTTTGATTATTCATTACGGTCAACTATACAGAGAATTTTATGACCTACTTGATGGTGGTAAGAAAATTTTGTTCTTTTCCAGTTAGCGAGCTAAGCCACTGGCTAAACATATGAATTTCTTAAGAAGTTTGATATAATAAATGAATTAATGAGCGACAGATTCAGAATTTTGGGGTGTATGATATGAAGTGGAGTATTCCAAGTAAGATAATCGAGCAAGGACGTGCTTTGGTGAAGGAAAACCGAGTACTGAAAGTGGTGCCAGATGTGGAAAATACCGTTTGGCGTGCAGAGGTGCTTGATGATGATGCGTATACCGTTATCTTAGATGGAACTGCTAAAGAAGAGGATGTTTGTCAGTGTCAAGTATTCCAAAAGAAAGGTTACTGCGAACATACAGTAGCGGTAGAGCTTTTCTTAAGAGAGATGGGAATGACACGTGTTCACCAATTTAATGAAGAATTGAAACGCTATCCGGAAGTGGATGATGAGGCGGAATTACAAGTGAATGAAGTCCTTGAAGGCTACTTAAGTCACCGTCAAGTGTCTAGTCCCGTGAAACGGTTACCGCGGTCTAATCGGGTAAAGGTTACTTTAGAAGTTCAATTTGATGAAGTGAGGCCCTATATTATTTCTTATGAAGATATTGCCTACTTACGTATTCGGGTTGGCGTGAATAACCTGTATTATGTAACAGATATGGATAATTTCTTCCAAGCTGTTATTCAAAATACCCTGTATATTTTACCAAATCGAGATCGTGAGGAAATATGGCTTTCGCCTTCAACACTTGGTCAAGAAACTTATGACTTATTAGTTGAATTAGCCAATGCTTATAACCTGCGTAATAAGTGGTTATTACTAGTAATGAATACGCCAGAAAATAAAAAGAATACGCAGCGTTTTTATTTGATGAGCGAAGAGTTAGACCGTTTGAAAGCATTATATAAAGCTGACAACCGAATTAGTATTCGTTTTAAATTGGATGGAAATGCGATTAAACCAACTTTTTCTGACGATAAAGCTTTGGTGTTTAGCCTGAAGAAGGATAATGACTTATATCAGTTAGCCTGGGATCAATCAGTTAATTGGTTGGCACAATATGGTTTATTAATTCAGGATGAAACGTTATATGAAACAACGCAAGATAGCAATTACTATGATGATTTAAGATTTTTACAAAGTTTCTTTGCCGAAAATGACTATCAAATTAGTTTACCTGCAGAAGAAATGACATACTTTATCAGTTTATTTGGTCGTACATTAATGGCCTATAGTGAAATTGATCAATTGGAAAAATTCTTTGACTTGTACCAAGAGGATTTACAAGTCCACGTAACCTTAGATGTTGAAGGAACAGACTTGTATGTGACCCCTGAATATCAATATGGTGAATTCCTAGTATCTGATGATGCAGAAAATCAAGTGCTACCTGATGAGGATATAATTTTAATTCGTGACTTCTCTGGAGAGGTCACTGTTGAAAATACCTTGAAAGCTTTAGGGTTTATCGGTGAAAAAGGCTCTTTTGTTCAAAGATTTGATAACTTGACTGAAATTATGATGAATATTGAAAACTTTGCCCACTTGTTTATTGGTCAATGGGACATTAAATACGGAAAGTTTTTACGCAATGTTTATGATAACAAGGTGAATGCTACTGTTAAGATGACACCAAGTGATGGTAGTCGATTCTTGTCAGTTGATTTTGAACTTTCTGACGTTGAACCGGTTGAAGTAGATCGAATTTTAAATGCGATTATGGAAAATGAGGCATATATTCGCTTACGTGATGGCCGAATAATTGATGTTCAAAATACGATGGATGATGAACAAAAACGCATGCTTCAACAAATTTCTGCAACGAATAGTGACTGGCAAAATGGTGATGTAGTGCCTATTTTCCAAACGTTACGGTTCCAGACCTTAGTTGATGGCAATGAGGTTTTTGAAGAATTTTACGATGATATCGTCAGAGCCAAAGATAAACCATATACACCTTCACCTAATCTGAAAGCTACCTTATCTGACTATCAAGAAACATCTGTAAAATGGTTTAGAGGATTAGCTAAGTATCAATTAGGTGGGTTATTAGCTGATGAGATGGGACTTGGGAAAACTGTCCAAACAATTTCCTTTGTCCTAGATTATATTGAAAACAATCCTCATGAGAAATCTTTAGTCTTAGCGCCAGCATCGGTTTTATATAACTGGGCCCATGAGTTTAAACGGTTTACCCCAACATTGAAAGTGGCGGTTGTAGATGGCACGATTGAAGAACGTGAAGCGATTCGACGAGATGAAACAATCGATGTTTGGTTGACTTCTTACCAATCATACCGAAACGACCAAGAAGCATATCAAAAAATTAACTTAGATATTTTAGTGTTAGACGAAGCACAAGCTATAAAGAATGATAATACCATTCTCTATCGATCAGTGAAAAAACAAGTAGCAGCTATGCGGATTGGTTTATCCGGTACACCGATGGAAAATAATCTAAATGAATTCTGGGCCTTAATGCAAATTATTGTTCCAGGATTATTGCCAAACAAGCATGATTTCCAAAAATTATCAGTAGGGGAAGTTGCGCGAATTGCTAGTCCATTTGTTCTACGTCGTACTAAAAATGATGTGGCCCTTCAATTGCCGACAAAAACCGTTACTGATCGCTTTAGTATGTTGGACCCTGAGCAAAAAAATATCTACTTAGCTTACTTGAAGAAAATTCAAGATCAGTTAAACAATGATTCATCAAATTCTGGGCAAATGCATATGGAGCTTTTGGCAGGAATTACGCGATTGCGCCAAATTTGCTGTCACCCACGCTTAGTGAAAAATGATTACACTGGTTTATCTGGAAAATTTGAGTACTTTAAAATCATGTTGAAGCGTGCGATCGAGTCCGGTCGTAAAGTGCTTGTGTTCTCGCAATTTACAAGTATGTTGGACCTGATGTCTGAATATCTAACTGAAGAGGGTATTGATTACTATATGATGACAGGGCAAACCAATAAAAAAGTCCGTCAAGAGCAAGTGGATGAATTCAATAATGGGGACAAATCAGTCTTCTTGATTTCATTACGAGCTGGGGGTGTAGGGATCAACCTAACAGGTGCAGATACTATCTTCTTATATGACCTATGGTGGAACCCCGCTGTTGAAGAACAAGCTATCGGACGAGCGCACCGGATTGGTCAGAAAAAAGATGTCGAAGTGGTACGCTTCATTACAGAAGGGACTATTGAACAACGGATTGCTGAACTTCAAGAAGAAAAACGGTACTTATTTGAGCAATTATTTGATGAGGGAGACCAAGCAAGTAGCCAAAATCTAAGCTTGGACGATTTAAAATTTATTCTTGGGGTCAGTCAAGCCTTGTAATCGAAAATATCAGCCATATCGCTTTTGCTCTTTTTCAAAAGATACTTGAAAAGGATAGCTGTATGTGGTAATATATTCGAGTGTCAAATGACACATATTTCACACCTTATGGATGGAACCGCATGGTGCTAGTTGAACTAGTGGCGAATCTTTGAAATAGGGGCGGAAAAATAAAAACCAAATTGGAGGAATATAACATGCCAGTAATTAGCATGAAACAATTATTAGAAGCTGGTGTTCACTTTGGACATCAAACACGTCGTTGGAACCCTAAAATGGATAAATACATCTTTACTGAACGTAATGGTATTTACATCATTGATTTACAAAAAACTGTTAAGTTAGTAGACCAAGCTTACAACGCTATGCGTGACTTAGTTGGTAACGACGGTATTGCATTATTCGTAGGTACTAAAAAACAAGCACAAGATTCAATCGCTGACGAAGCGACTCGTGCAGGTCAATACTACGTTAATCACCGTTGGTTAGGTGGTACTTTAACTAACTGGGAAACAATCCAAAAACGTATTAAACACTTAAAAAACATTAAAGAAATGGAAGTAGACGGTACTTTTGACGTACTTCCTAAAAAAGAAGTTGTTGGCTTATTGAAAGAAAAAGAACGTCTAGAAAAATTCTTAGGCGGTATCGAAGATATGCCACGTATTCCAGATGTTATGTTTGTTGTTGACCCTCGTAAAGAAAAAATTGCGATTCAAGAAGCACACAAATTAAACATCCCTGTTATCGCTATGGTTGATACTAACTGTGATCCAGATGAAGTAGATTACGTAATCCCTTCAAACGATGACGCTATCCGCGCTATCAAATTAATCACTGGTGGTATGGCTGAAGCAGTTCTTGAAGCTAAACAAGGTGCTCAAGAAGAAGCTGAAAAAGATGTAACTGTTGAAGACTTCAAAGGTGACGAAGTTTTAGACGAGGTTGCTGAGTAAGCTTTGCTTTAGTTGAAGAATACTTCAATTAGTAGTAAAATATAAACAGTAGATGGCTATCTGATTAAGTTTGTCTAAGCTATATTCGGCTTTCCTTCTTAGTTTAGATAGCCTTTTTTTAAAGAATGCATGCAATTAGGAGGAAAATTTTAAATGGCAATTACTGCAAAACAAGTTAAAGAATTACGCGACCGCACTGGTGTAGGTATGATGGATGCTAAGAAAGCCTTAGTTGAAGTTGACGGAGATATGGACAAAGCAATCGACTTCCTACGTGAAAAAGGTATCGCTAAAGCTGCTAAGAAAGCTGACCGTGTTGCTGCTGAAGGTTTAACTAAAGCTGTAGCTAAAGGAAATGACGCTGTAATTGTAGAAGTTAACTCTGAAACTGACTTCGTTGCACGTAACGATCAATTTATTGAATTATTAGATACCGTTGCATTAGCTATTTTAGAGCAAAAACCTGCTAACGTAGAAGCTGCTTTAACTGATGTAACTGTTGAAGGTAAAGATTTAGATACTTACATTAAAGAAAAAGCTGCTGTAATCGGAGAAAAGATTTCATTACGTCGCTTTGAAACTTTAACAAAAACAGATGACCAAGAATTTGGTACATACTCTCACCAAGGTGGACGTATTTCTGTTCTTACATTAATTGATGGTAATAACCCTGAGTTTGCTAGCATGGTATCAATGCATATCGGTGGTATGAAACCTCAATTCTTAAACGAAGAATCTGTACCTGCTGAAGTTTACGAACATGAAAAAGCAGTTCTTACAGAACAATCATTAAATGAAGGTAAACCAAAAGAAATCGTTGAAAAAATGATTACTGGTCGTTTACGTAAATTCTTCGCAGAAATCTGCTTAGTTGATCAAAAATACTTATTAGATGACAGCAAAACTGTTGCAGAAGTTGCAAAAGAAAA
>JAEZWY010000012.1 GCA_023442905.1 Bacillota bacterium
TTGCAGTAGATGCAATGGGTGGCGATAACGCGCCTAAAGAAATCGTCTTGGGTGGCTTAAAAGCTGCAGCTGAACGTAAAGACGTCACCATCATGTTTTATGGAGATGAAGATGCGATCAAAGCAGAGATTGAAGGGCCTACACCTGAAAACGTGGAGATCATTCACGCAGCAGATAAGATCTTATCTGAAGATGATCCAGTAAGAGCTGTACGTACAAAACGTGAATCATCAATGGTGATGGCAGCACGTGCAGTACGAAACGGTGAAGCAGATGCCTTGATTTCAGCAGGTAACACAGGGGCCCTATTAACAGCAGGCTTACTAGTGGTTGGCCGAATGAAAGGTGTTGAGCGTCCAGCCTTAATGGCAGCTCTACCAAACTTAGCCAATATTGGAGACTCAGTATTATTAATTGACTGTGGTGCCAATGCGGAATCGAAAGCGTCATATTTAAATCAATATGCAGTCATGGCAACAGCTTATGCCCGTGCAGTCTTGAAAAAAGCTGCACCTTCAGTTGGTTTATTAAATAACGGGACTGAAGACAATAAAGGGAATGACTTAACGAAAGAAGCCTTTGGTTTATTAAAAGCCAATGATCAGATTCACTTCACTGGTAATATCGAATCTCGTGAAATTTTAAACGGGGTAGCAGATATTGTTGTAGCCGATGGATTTACTGGAAATGCCGTATTAAAATCAGTGGAAGGAACAGCAGCTGCTGTAATGAAATTGGTTAAAAATGCGATTATGGACGGTGGAGTTGGCTCTAAACTTGGTGGTTTATTAATCAAAGGGTCATTAAAAGATATGATGACTAAAATTGATTTAGATCAAGCAGGTGGCGGTATTTTATTTGGTGTTAAAGCACCAGTATTAAAAGCACATGGTTCTTCAAATGCGACGAGTGTCTTCCATACAATTTTACAAGCAGCGACAATTGTAGATGCAGGTATTATTGAGGAATTGGCCACAACATTTGAAAAAGAAATGGCTGCTAAGAAAGCAGAATAAATTTGCTGAAAGTGGGGGCTAGCTTGACCTATTTTCCCCCTTTTCAAAAAATAAAAAGTTTTAGTTGATGTGTAACATAGGATTTTATTTAGGAGGATTTTCATGGCAGAGAGTACAACTTTTGAACAAGTAGCGGCTTTAATTGTGGAACGTTTCGGTGTGGAGGCTTCTAGTGTGACGCCTGAGATGTCGTTTACTGATGATCTAGGTGCAGACTCGTTGGATGTTGTGGAATTGGTGATGGAATTGGAAGATAATTTCGGCATCCAGATTTCTGATGATGATGTTGAAGAAATTAAAACTGTTGCGGATATTGTGAAGTATATCGATAGCCATAAGTAGGCGTATGATTCGATGTTTGAGGAGGCTGGCAGTTGGTTGTCCAGCCTTATTTTATTGAAAATGAAAAAGGAGGAATTTTCATGGATTTGTCAGGTGTGAAGGCCTTGTTGGAAGACCAGTTTGATTTAAATATGCAAGATGAAACGCATTATGTTGAGGCGTTTACGCATTCTTCGTATGTGAATGAGAACCAAAAGTTAGCTTTAGAGGATAATGAGCGGATTGAGTTTTTAGGGGATGCGGTTTTAGAATTAGTGGTATCTAATTATTTATATCGGAATTATCCTGAGATGGATGAGGGACGGATGTCATCTTTACGTGCTTTAATTGTTCGCGAGGAGTCATTGGCCAAACGTTGTGTTGAGTGTGGTTTTGACCAGTTCGTACGTTTGGGTAATGGTGAGGAAGTGAGTAATGGTCGCAAGCGCCCATCTTTATTATGTGATTTGTTTGAGTCGGTTCTAGGTGCGATTTATCTTGATCTTGGGTTAGATGCGATAGAGCATTTGATGTCCCTAACCATTTATCCTAAGATCAAGAATGGCGAGTTTACGCGTTTATCTGATGCGAAAACGGCTTTACAGGAAGAGTTACAAAAAGAAGGTGCGATTCAGTTGGCCTATGAACTTGAGAGTGAATCTGGTCCAGCGCACAGTAAAGAGTTTCATGTAGCCGTTCGTTTATATGATGAAATCATCGGACGAGGTGTGGGCCATTCTAAGAAGGCGGCGGAACAAGCTGCTGCGGCCAATGCTTTAGAGTTGTTGAAAAAATAGTGGGAGAAAGGAATTAGCCTGTGTACCTAAAAACAGTTGAAATGGTCGGCTTTAAGAGTTTTGCGGATAAGACGACAATCGAATTTGATAATGGGTTTACAGCTATTGTAGGACCAAACGGCTCAGGGAAGTCGAACATTACAGAAGCCATTAAGTGGGTTTTGGGGGAGCAATCTGCCAAGTCCTTGCGTGGGTCAAAGATGTCTGACGTCATTTTTGCTGGAGCTGAAGATCGTCGTAAGGGGCAGTACGCCCAAGTAACCCTAACTTTTGACAACAGTGACCGTTCTTTAGATTTTGATACGGATGAAGTAGCTGTTAGCCGTCGCTATACAGCGGCAGGGGATTCTGAATACTTGATTAACCGCCGTCCATGTCGCTTGCGTGATATCACGGAATTGATGATGGATACGGGGATTGGCCGGGATTCTTTTTCAATTATTTCTCAAGGTAAAGTGGAGCAGATTTTCACCCAGAAACCTGAGGATAGACGGGGGATTTTTGAAGAAGCTGCTGGGGTCATGAAGTATAAGTCGCGTAAGCATGAAGCTGAACGGAAGTTGAAACATACTGAAGAGAACTTGCACCGGATTTATGATATTTTATCGGAAATTTCTGACCGAATTGAGCCTCTAGAAGCACAGAAAAATGCGGCTTTACACTACAAGGAATCAAAGGCTGAATTATCTGAAATTGAGATTGCTTTAACGGCAGTTCAGATTGAAACCTTAAATGAACAATGGCAAGTTGCGAAGAATGATATCTTGGCTTACGGTGAGGATATCAATAAACGCCGGTCTGCTTTAACCGAAACGCAAGCTTTCCTTGCTGAATATAAAGGTAAAGCTAGTGAAGCAGATGAGTCTGTTAACAAATTGCAAGAGCAGTATGTTGATTTGGTAAAAAATGCTGAGCAATTACAAGCTAAAATTCAAGTTCACCACCAAAAAGTCCTTTTCAAGGAAAATAACCAAGCCAACCAAGCTGAAAATCTTGATAGTTTGAAGGCAGCGGTGAAAGACTTTAAAGCTTCTATTATTCAATTAAAAGCCCAATTAAGGGATATGGAAAAAGATATCGCAGAAAAAACGACTAACCGCGATAGTTTACTGTCTGATCTTGAAGACCTTTCAGATGATTCTGAAGCGGCAGTTCAAGCTAAACGGACCGAATATATTACAGCCTTGCAAAAGCAATCTAGCTTACAAAATGACTTGAGTCAGCTGGAAAAAGATATGGCTAATGAAGCGGCTTCAGTGGAAAAAGACCAGTCAGACCGGTCGGAAAAAGAGGCGACTTTAGCTGACTTGAAAGACCAACTAGCTAAGGCTGAAGCGGATAAGGCAAGTCTGGGTCAAGAGATTGAAGCCTTACTTAGCCAATATCAAGCTAAAGACCAAGAGGTAAAAGCCAAGCAAGATGAAGCTTATCGAGCTAATCAAGAAATGAACCAAGCGAATCAACGGTTAATGCAGGCTACTGCCCGCAAAGAGTCGCTAGAAGATTTGGACCGCGATCATGCTGGTTTCTACCAAGGGGTTAAGGCCGCTTTAGACCTATCAGATAAAATTCAGGGCGTCCACGGGGCAGTTGCGCAATTGCTCCGCGTACCAGATACTTATACTGGAGCCGTTGAAACGGCACTTGCTGGCGCTATGCAGAATATTGTTACCCAAAATGGTCAGGTAGCCAGTCAATTAATTGGTGAATTGAAACGGCAACGTGCAGGGCGGGCAACTTTCCTACCCCTTGATGTGATTAAAGGCCGGTCAGTGAATCCCAGTGACTTGAATAAAATCCAGTCAATGCCTGGCTTCATCGGTGTGATGGTTGATTTAGTCGACTTTGATAGCCAATACCAACAAATTATGGCCAATTTAATGGGGAATGTCATTGTCGCCGACAATCTTGATAATGCCCGTGCAATTGCGAAAACATTGTATTCTCGCTACCGGATTGTGACCCTAGAATCAGATGTCATTAACGCTGGTGGGTCAATGACTGGTGGGGCGACGAAACGAAATAACAATGCTGGTTTATTATCTCGGAAAACAGATATCGACCATTTAAGTCAGGAAATTAAAACCTTGACCGCGACTGTAACCAACTTGCAAGAAACAATGCACCAAGCGTCACAAGTATCTGAAGAGATGGTGAAAGAGCTTGAAACAATCAAGGCCCAAGGAGACGAAGCGCGCTTTAGTGAACGGACTTTAACGAATCAAATTGACCAATTAACCGGACAAATTGCTGACCTAACTGAGGCTTTAAAAACCGGTGAAAGCCTGCAAGCTTCTGCTTCAAAAACGAAGGCTAAACAAGAGAAAGCCAAAGCTAAGTTAGAAGCGGATTTAAAAGTTGTTGACGATCAAGTAGATCAATTGAAAAATCTGATTGAGGATATGAACTTGTCAGCTACTGATAAGGCTGAAAAACGGACGCAATTGCAAGGGCAATTGCAGGCTGCTGAAACAGATTTAGCGGTCTTAAAATCGCAATATAGCCAAGTAGAAAGTCAGTTAACAGGTCAAGAAGCTGAATTGGCAGCAAAAGAAAATCAGGTAAGCCAAGTAGAAGCGGAACTTAAGTTGATGCGGGAAGCTATTTTATCTAATTCTGAAACCTCCGGAACCTTAGAAGCTGATTATCAAGCAGCTGTGAAGGCACAAAAAGACTGTGAAGCTGAACTGAAAACAATGCGAAAGGTCCGCAATGAGGCGCAAAATAAGGCCGATGCCCTAGACCAAGAAGTTCAAGAGATGAATAGTCATCTTCAAGACTTACTTGAAAAGCAAGCTAAGGTGGAAGCAACAGCTTCTCGTTATGAAGTGTCGATTGATAATCATTTAACCCACCTTCGGGAAGAATATGGTTTGACCTTTGAACGGGCAAGAGCGACGTCAGAATTAACCATGTCCATGGAATCAGCATCCTTAAAAGTTCGTCAGTTGAAAAAGGAAATAGAGCAGATTGGACCAGTCAATTTAGCCGCTATTGATGAGTTTGAAGAAGTAAATGAACGGTTTATCTTTATGCAAAAGCAACGGGATGACGTGTTAGCGGCTAAAGAAAAACTTTATCAAACAATTTCTGAGATGGATGAAGAGGTGGCTGAACGATTTGAACAAGCCTTTATCGCTATACGGGATGCTTTTGAGGGTATCTTCCCTAAATTATTTGGTGGAGGCCGGGCGAGTCTGAAATTGACGAGACCAGATAATCTATTAGAATCAGGAATTGACATTGAAGCCCAACCACCTGGCAAGCGACTTCAACACTTGTCATTGTTATCAGGTGGGGAGAAAGCCTTGACTGCGATTGCCTTGTTGTTTGCGATTTTAGATGTGAAAACTGTGCCATTCTCTATCTTAGATGAGGTGGAAGCGGCACTTGATGAAGCCAATGTCGCTCGTTACGGTCGGTTTTTACGTGAATTTGCAGATAAAACGCAATTTATTGTGATTACCCACCGTAAAGGGACAATGGAGTCAGCAAATATCTTGTACGGGGTGACCATGCAGGATTCTGGTGTGTCTTAATTAGCGGCTGTTCGTTTAGAAGAATTTGATGAGAGATTACTAGAATAATCAAATTAAAAAGGAATTATTCGTTTTTTATGGGGAAATGTGGCAAAATGTAAGTAATTTAGTAAAAATATTGAACAGAAATATGAGGGCATTATGATTGAATTAATTGCAATTGATTTAGATGGCACTTTGTTACGGAATGATAAGACGATTAGTGAGGGTAACCGCGCAATGGTCCGCAAGGCGATTGATAACGGTGTGGATGTCGCAATTTGTACTGGGCGCCCACTTGAAGCAATTCAAAAATTCTTGGATACTTTGGGTACCAATACTGCTGACCACTATTCAATTACTTATAACGGTGGATTAGTTGTTCAAAATAAGACTGGTAAGGTGGCTAGCCAAGTGACCATGTCTATGGCGGATGCTAAACGGTTATATGACGTGATGGCATCTTTAGAATTGCCACTTGAAGCGGTATTAATTGATGCAGTTTACCAATTCCCATTCCCTGAAAATCATCTGGGTCTCTACCAAGAAACGATGAACTTCTTACCGTTTAAACAATTTGATATGGACAATTTAGATCCAGAAACGGCTATTTTTAAAGTAGTTGTGAATACAGAAACTGATCATTTAATAAGTGTAATTGATCAAATTCCGAACTGGGTGTTTGAAGATTTTGAAGTGATGCGTAGTCATCCTTTCCAATTAGAAATCATGCCTAAAGGGATTGATAAAGGTGCTGGTGTGAGTCATTTAGCTGATATTTTAGAATTAACTAAAGACCAAGTGATGGTAATTGGTGACGAGGAAAATGACTTAGCTATGCTTAAGTGGGCCGGTACATCTGTGGTGATGGAAAATGGTCGATCAGATGTAAAAGAGTTTGCTGACTACATCACAGACTCGAATGAAAATGACGGTGTTGCTAAAGCAATTGACCATTTTGTTTTCTTTGAAGCAGATAACTAAAACTAAGATACAAGAAGTTCAGACATTAAGAGAAGATGTTATAAGCCTTCGGTTTACACTTTTCCTATCATTGCCTTAAATGCAGTGGGATCGGAATTAGCCAAGGTCTAATTCCTTGTCTGACGATTCATTCTGTAAGGAATAAATTCCAAACAGAATGATATGAGTCAGTCATCCTTTTTCACTGCGAAGGCATGCTAGGAAAGTTCCAGCCTCATGCTGAATATGGAAAATACTATTTAATACAATATATATTGAGTTAATTAAATTTAAAATTTGTATCATAATGTCAACTTTGTCAAATAGCATTTGGTTCTTGAAAATCTATTTTAATATTTTTTCAGGGGATAATATTTAAAACAATTTTAGTCAGGAAGACTACTATTACGATACGATATAAGTAGGTTTGTTGAAATATTATTTAACTTATAATTTTACGATGACATATGAGATTTTTATTTTAGTAAAGGAGTGATACGATGGGATTATTTGACCGTATTAAACGCGCGTTTACGGGTGAGGATGAGATTGTTGAGCAACAGCGTCAATCTGAATCGCCTAGTCAAGATCAGATTGTCTTTGAAAAGTACGATAAGGGTGTTGAGAAGACACGTCGTTCTTTCTCTGACCGTATGAATGAATTATTTGCTGGTTTTCGCCAAGTTGATGATGAATTCTTTGATGATTTAGAGGAGACTTTCATTTCTTCTGATGTTGGTTTTGATATGACACTTGCTTTATCTGATGCGGTGCGTGAGGAAGTTCAACGTCGCGGTGCTAGTTCAGGTGAGCAAGTAAAAGATGTCATCATTGAGAAGATGGTGGAGATTTACGACAAGGGTGGCGAGCCGAATGTTGAAATCAATGAAAATCCAGATGGTCCAACAGTTGTTTTATTTGTTGGAGTGAATGGTGTCGGTAAAACGACTACCATTGGTAAAATGGCTTACCAATTAAAACAAGATGGTAAAAAAGTCTTGCTTGCTGCGGGAGATACGTTCCGTGCGGGTGCGATTGAACAATTAGAAGAATGGGCACGTCGTATTGATGTACCAATTGTGACTGGTAAAGCGCAAGGGGACCCAGCTTCTGTAGCTTTTGATGCTGCTAAAACTGCGCGTGAAGGTGGTTACGACTACTTATTAGTAGATACAGCTGGACGCTTACAAACTAAAATTAATCTAATGAATGAATTAGATAAAATGAAACGTATCTTAACTAGGGAATTACCTGGTTCACCGCATGAAATTCTATTGGTATTAGATGCAACAACTGGTCAAAATGCCTTAGTACAAGCTAAAGAGTTTGATAAGACTGTAGATATCGATGGTATTGTCCTAACCAAACTTGATGGGACTGCCAAGGGTGGCGTGATCTTTGCGATTCGCTATGAGATGGATATTCCAGTTAAATTCATCGGACTTGGTGAAAAAGTGGATGACCTGCAAGTATTTGATGCAGAGAAATTTATTTATCAATTGATTAAAGATGTTGTAGAAGTTTAACTTTAATAGACAGCAATAGACTAACTTAAGCCATAGATGAATGGGTGAGTTAGTCTATTTTTTTGAATATAGAATAAAGAATTGCATTTTGTTTAATCATATTTCTGGTCACTATTGCCGGTGGTAATGTTACTTTTAGACAAATCTCTATGCTATTTCTGAAATTTGTCCATAAAAAAAACAGGCCTGGAATGAGAGCAGGCCTGTCGTGATGAAGAAAAATGTTTTAGCTGTTGAGCTAAAGTGAATTAATGTACTGAAAATTGTTGGGATGTGTTTCCAGTACATCTCTATTATAGCGATTTCAGCTTAGTTACCGGTCATCATTTTTACGTTTCTCAACCAGATTGTTGCTTGTCACGGATGGTATCAATCGCAAGGATGATCGCAA
Organism: Bacillota bacterium; assembly: GCA_023442905.1. Classification (GTDB taxonomy): domain Bacteria; phylum Bacillota; class Bacilli; order Lactobacillales; family Aerococcaceae; genus Aerococcus. The sequence goes on from JAEZWY010000012.1 coordinate 8,533, forward strand.
GCACAATAATGGGATCTACTTCTGTATCATCAATTGTAATATCAAAAGTGTCTGACCAAGATAGCATTTTTGCTTTAACCTCCGCAATTATCTGATTTTGTTCATCTTTGATGACATAATTCCAACCTAAAAAGTCTCCTTGAATTGTCCATCCTATATCTTGAATGGCCATTTTGGTTTTAAATAAAGTCATTTTTTGTTGGATAGTAGCTACGTAATCATTGTCGCGGTAAACCTTTAGCTGGGTTAAAAAGCGAAAAGGCGATTCTTTTACATAAGCTAGTTCCTCATCTGTTAGGGCATCGTAAATCCGTAATTGGCGTCCAACTGAAAATAATTTACCTGATACACGAAATAGGGGTGTTTGATTATGGTCGTAAATATTAAAATCCTGCTTTAATGAAAATAACTTTTGCTTCATATATAATTTCATGTTCTCACTCCCTCAAACTCTTTTATAAAATTATAACTTATTTAATTTGGAAAGGACAATATATGTACTAGTTGGTTAGAAATAAGTATGTTTTCTATTTTTTTAATTTACGAACTTTAAGCAAATCGATTTGTGAAATGTTGGTTTATTAACGTACAAAACTCTTAAAATTAAAGATTATATTCTGCTTTAGTATGCACAAAGTATTATTCGGATTAAAAATGAGAGAAAAATAAGTTGAAATAAGGGTAGATTAAAATTAGATGAAAGCATATAATAGTGATGACGATGTGAAGTCGTTCAAAATATGCAAGCCTATAGATGGAGGAAAAGAAATGACAACTGTTTATAATTTCTCAGCTGGTCCGGCAGTATTGCCCAAGGCTGTATTAGAACAAGCACAAGCGGAACTTTTAAATTACAACGGTACAGAAATGTCCGTGATGGAATTGAGTCACCGCTCATCCTCCTTCGTTGATATTATCGAACGAGCTGAACAACAATTACGCGATTTGATGCACATTCCTGATAATTATAAAGTTTTATTCTTACAGGGTGGGGCAACACAACAATTCACAATGGTACCAGCAAACCTTGCGAAAGGACAAAAGGTTCAATATGTGAATACTGGTTCATGGGCTACAAAAGCTATTAAAGCTGCGCAAGTTGTAGAAGATGTAACGGTTGAAGAGATTGCTTCTTCTAAAGCGGACGGTTTTACTTCTGTACCAGATTTTGCTGCTGAAGCTGTTGATTCAGAAGCTGCTTACTTGCATATCACAACTAACGAAACAATCGGTGGGGTAACTTTCCATGATATCCCAGCTTTTGATGGTGTGACTTTAGTAGCGGATATGTCATCTAATATCTTAGCGAATGACTATAAAGTAGAAGATTTCGGTTTAATTTATGCTGGTGCACAAAAGAACTTGGGACCTTCAGGGGTGACAATTGTTATTGTACGTGAAGATTTACTGAAAGAAGATAAATCTCTACCAGACTTCTTCTCTTACGCAACACAAGAAGATAAAGGTTCTATGATTAATACACCACCAACATTTGCGATTTATATGGTTGGTTTGGTATTAGAATGGGTAGCAGCGCAAGGCGGACAAGAAGCGATGTATGCGAACGCTAAAGAGCGCGCTAACCTATTATATGATTACATTGATCAATCTGATTTATTTGTAAATAATGTAAAAGTAGAAAACCGTTCATTAACCAATATTCCGTTCTTAACGAATGATCCTGAATTAGATAAGAAATTTATTGCTGAAGCGGATGCTGCTGGATTTAAACAATTAAAAGGCCACCGTTCAGTGGGTGGTATGCGTGCTAGCTTGTATAATGCTTTCCCATTAGAAGGGGTTAAAGCACTAGTAGCATTTATGAAAGCTTTCGAAGAAGAAAATAAATAGCCTGTCAACAACTTAAATATTCGGCTTACATTATAATGATCGTAATCAACCGACATGTAACCGGATGTTGTGCCCGCTTTAAAGTATGGAGGAATTATTTAACAAATGGAATTAAAAGATAAAGTTTATCAATTAACGACTTATAACGCGATTGCTGCTGAGGGTATGGAGCGTTTTGAGCGAGAAAAATATGCGATTAATGAGAATGATGATCCGGATGCATTGATTTTGCGTTCAAAAAATCTGCATGATATGACATTTAACGATTCATTAAAAGCGATTGCGCGAGCTGGTGCGGGTACGAATAATATCCCAACTCAACGCGCTACTGAGGCGGGAATTGTTGTCTTTAACACGCCAGGTGCGAATGCGAATGCGGTTAAAGAGTTAGTACTAGCTAACTTATTATTATCTGTTCGTCCTATTTTACAAGGGCATGAATGGGTACAAAACTACAAGTTTGGTCCAGATGATGATGTTGAAGCGATTGTTGAAGCGAACAAGAAACAATTTGCGGGTAATGAATTAGAAGGTAAGAAATTAGGTGTTATCGGTTTAGGTGCTATTGGTGCCATGATCGCTAACGATGCTTACCGTTTAGGAATTGAAGTGTATGGTTATGACCCATATGTGTCTGTAGATACTGCCTGGAGTATTTCACGTCGTGTTAACCGTGTGATGGAATTAGATGATT
>JAEZWY010000020.1 GCA_023442905.1 Bacillota bacterium
TCGCTGGATAAGCGCTTGAGTTTCAAGTTATTCTTTGACGACAGCTTCTTTGGAGCTTTGAGGATAGGTATGATTGTATTTATGAGACTGTAAAACTGACTAGTCATGCATTCTGCACTTTAATCGATATCCTTTAAAGACACTCTAAGAGACGTGGAGACCATAGGATTCTTTCAGCTCACGATAACTAACGCCTTCTAAGTTGAGCTGGATAAACTGTTCTAATTCTTCAGCTGAATGCTTTTTATTTGAACGCACAAAAACTCCCCTAAAGTAGATTTACTTTTTTAAGTGTCTACTTTAGAGGGAGCATATCAAAATAGACAACACTTTTTGAAATATATTTAGTAACTAGCGCTTACCAATTTTTATAGGAAACCTGCAACGATTGGTACTAAAATAGCAATCACAATACCAGATATTACCATGGCGATACTAGACATTGCCCCTTGGAGTTCATTAATTTTCATTGATTCTGCTGTACCCATGGCGTGACTTGAAGTACCCATAGCTAAACCACGCGCAAAATATGAATCAATTTTTAGAAGTTTGAAGATCCATTCGTTCACCACAACACCAAAGATACCCGTCAAAACAACTGAACCAACAATGATTGGTGTAATACCACCAATTATTTCAGTAATATCAATAGCGATGGCAGTTGTTACTGATTTAGATAGCACCGAACGTAAAATTTCTTCATCCATATTAAAGATAACAGCGACAATCAAGACACTCACAACGGCAGTAACCATTGCTGCCACAACTGTAATAATAATTGTCCAGAAGTTTTCTTTTAAAATATGGCGTTGTTTATATACAGGAATAGCTAAAGAAATAGTTGCTGGCGTTAACAGATAAGACACAAAGCTGGCACTCTCTTGGTAAACAGGAACATTTACCTTGCCAACAACTAAGATAGCAATAATTAAAATAACTGCAATTAACAATGGATTGGCAATAGGTGTTTTTAATTTCTTGTTTATCCACATGGCAACCATGTATACCCCTAAGGTTAGAAATAAACCAAATGAGGGGAACAAATCAAATAAACTATTCATTATTTTCTCCTCCATGCTTAGCATTTTGACGTTTTTGTAGCGATTGCGCTATAAGACCAGCAACAGCCATTACAAGGATAGTTGTCACCGAAATAATCACTGACCAAGATAATAAATGCGGCTGTAAACTTGCCCAAGAGGTAATAAAACCAGCACCTGGCACTACGAACATAGCAGGCATCACGGCAATTAACCATTCACCTACATTTTCAACTTGTTCAAGCTTAATCACACCAGTCATTAAGCAAATAAATAATATAACCATGCCGTAAATCGAGGCTGACAAGGGTAAAGGTAATACGTGTGATAATACTTCAGAGATTAAAGTAATCACAATAATAATAAAGGCTTGTTTAAAATACTTCACTTTTTAACGCTCCATTCTGTTTAGTTTCGGTAAAATTCGTTAAACCATTTTGGCTTTGCGATGATGCATCACGAGGTTAGCATACTCATTTTTGATTGCATAAAAATCGTCAACTTTTAACCACTCATACATTTTGCCACCATACATCGTCAATTGTTGTTCAGCAACCGCTGTACCATCATGCCTTAAGTTAGCGTAATGGTAAACGTAGGCACTAGCTTTCTCTCGGCTTAGATCAAAGTAATCCATCAGAGTTCCCACGATATCATCCAATTGCCCATCTGATAAGGTCATATGAAGGGCTTTATTTCGCATATCTACGAAGCCAAATAATAAACCCGTATTAAGAAAGATTTCTACATCCGATAGATTATTTGCATCGCTTGTATGCATTAAATCTAATAGTTTTAGCATATCCACTTTTTCAGCAGATAATTGTAAGCTTTCAGCCATGGCAGTATGGGTTAATGTTGCCGTGGCCTCATTAAAATGTTGTACGAAGGCTTTTGACGAAAGTGGTAAGTCTTTATAGTTGGTTGCCGGTACTACTCTTTCGAAAGTATCGTTGTACACGAAATACTTGCTGCCATCTTTACTGGCTAGCTGAAAATCAGCTCCTTCTGGATACCAATAAATACCCGCTACAGTTGGTTCCAATTCTGCAATTTTATTAATATCGACAAGAAGTATGCTCTTTCCGTCCATAATTTCAGTTTGCGTATCCGTCGCAGCAAAAAAACGCCAACCACTATCACTTGGCATCAAGCTCTTTTCACGGAAGGCCCATAATAATGGTTGCTTACCTTCAAGTAGTGCTACCGAAGCTAAACAATTACCGCCGTTTGGAATCAATTGCTTGGTCATATTTATCCTCCGCATATTGTTGTAGATCAAATGTTGTTGTTGAATAGATTTGTCTGTATCCATTTTAGCATAAAAATCGGCAAAAAATAATCATCCATTTACCGAAAATGTACGGTTTATAATGGTTGTTAGCGTTTGAATAAAATCAGTTTCCTGATCAATCATTGGGGTATGCCCAGCATCCGGTATAATCATCATTTCTTTTGTCGGTGCTTGAACTCTTTCAATCATTTTTTCTGACTGACTTCTTGGTACTTGGATATCATTTTCCCCAGAAATCAGGTAAACAGGCATACTGAAACCAGTAAGTACAATACTGGTTACCAACAACGCAAGCCAGTTTTTCATACTATCTCCCCCTCTTTTCTATCATTATATAGAAAAAAACGCAGTGACAAATCACATACGCCCTTAAAATGAAATAGTAATCAATTATCAGCTTTTTTCTAGTTATTAGGAGAAGTGAGCCTATTCTATTTAAGTTTTTTCTCGATTTTCTTTTCAGTTTTCTTCGCTACTTTAGGTATAACTCGGTAGTTTTTTCGAATAAATTTTGGAAATTTTTGTTTATTAATAATTTGCATAAAGGTATCAGATGTATAAACCGCAAGCGCAATAGCCAAGGCAGTAAATAGTGTAACCCCTAGTTCAGTAAATCCTTGGGCCGTATTACCTTGAATAAAGGCTAATGCCGTCCGGTACATGCCACCTCCTGGCACAAAGAGGAAGAAGGCTGGAATAAAGAAAACTGTTACTGGTTCTCTAAAAATACGCGCATACATCTGGGAAATTAAGGCAATAACCAAGGAACCAAAATAAGTAGCCATTATTTCTGAAAAACCACCAAGATGTATACTTATCAGATAACTACCCCAACCAGCAACATTAATTAATGGTGCCCAAAATAGGACTTTTCGCGGTCCCTCAATTGTCAAAATTGCGAACAAACCAACCCCATAGGCACCTATTAATTGTAAAATTATATCCATTACCGACATTAATATAACCCTCCAATCAAGGCAAGACCCAGTGCTGCGCCTAATGCAATCATCAAGGCATTCAAAAAGGCTTCTGTTGCTCTAGAAACGCCCGCAATGTAGTCCTCATGAAAAATATCACGGAAGGAGTTAGTTAAGGCCGTTCCTGGAACCATTGGCATCAATGTAGAAATAATTACAATATTGATATCTGTATTCGATAATACGTAGGCTTGCATTAAATAAGCAGCAACTGTTACAACAAGTGCTTGAATAATATTTGAAAAACCTTCACTAATATAGTATTTATCCATTAGACGGTATAATAAAGCTAAAATTAAACCATTAACTGAAGACATGATCAACTCGTTAATACCTCCCCCAAAAAGGAAAGAGAAGGCTGCAGCTAAACCAACTACTCCGATTGATACTTGTAATTTTGAATATTGGGGCTTCTGGAACCGAAGAACCTGTAACCGCTCATAAGCTTCGTCAATTGAAATATTACCTGAAGTCAATTCACGTGAAATATGATTCACTTGGGTAATTTTATTTAAATTGTTAGAACGGCGTGTAATTCTCTTAATACCAGTAAACCCTGAACCCTCAAAAGATGGGTCATCAAGGGTCATATAAAGACCTGTTGAAAGAGAGATTGCCACTGCATATGCTGCATTTGATGTTGTTAAAATTCGGTTCATCGTATCTTCAACACGATATGATTCTGCATTACTCTCTGTCATTATTTGCCCGGCTAACAGGGCAGTTTCTAAAATTTTCTTATTTAAATCTACCATTTTCACCCACCCTTTCTCATAATCCACGGCTATTGTACCATAGGTCATCAAAGAATAAAGTTGCTACTTTCCATGTAAATGTATCCTATTTCAATCTGTCTTCTAACCCAAGCCAGGTCAAATTTATGCTATAATTGCCCCGACTAATTAGATGAAGGAGCAATTGAATATGATTACCATGGCAGGCATGATTGGTGTTGGTAAGACTACTTATACCCAACATATGGCAAAAATGTTTCAAGCAGAACCACTTTTTGAAGAGGTATCAGAAAATCCAATTTTGGATGCATACTACAGCGAACCAACGAAATATGCTTTTTCACTGCAAATTTACTTTTTAAACCAACGCGTTAAAAGCATTAAACGCGGGATGAAATTTGACCGTGCAATATTAGATCGGTCAATTTATGAAGATGCTTTATTCACTCAGGTAAATAATATTAACGGCAATATATCAGATGTAGAATGGCAGTTGTACCAAGATTTATTAGCCAATATGATGGACGATGTTCGTATTATTTCAGAATCAACCAACCAATCACCAGAATTACTTGTCTACTTACATGCACCATTTGATTTAGTCCTTGAAAAAATCAAGCGTCGTGGGCGTCCATACGAACAAGTAGAAGGTCGACCAGATTTACTAGCCTACTATAAGCAACTACACACCCTATATGATGAATGGTACGCAAGATATGACCATTCAGCTAAAATGGCCATTGATGTTAGCAAATTTGACATTTTAACAAATAAGGACCAAGAAATCGTTGCGAAAAAAATTCAAGACAAGTGGGCAACACTCCAAAAGAATTGATCATTATAATTATTACCACTTGAGCTTTTTTTACTTTGTTAAATCACTTCCATATATATTCTAATAGTAACGGAAGTTGTGGCGCGGTAAAAAATAATGAAATAATATATGAACTTACCCTAGAATATATAGTTAACATGCCAATAATTAGCTTGTTAATCAATATAATAAAAGGTGTTCTTTAATATTGATCAGTTAAATATCATATAATGCATATCCTTTGCATGCTACAAATATATCCTTTATGATATATTTATCAAAGCTTTAAGGAGGCTAAAAATTATGGCAAGAATTGCAACTGTATTGGCTAACTTATTTGAAGACTCTGAATATACTGAACCAAAGAAAGCTTTAGAAGCAGCAGGACATGAAGTCGTCACAATCGGTATGAAAGCCGGTGAAACTGTTCGTGGTAAAGCTGAAGGAACTGAAGTAACTATTGAAAAAGCGATCGATGAAGTAGAAGCGAAAGATTTCGATGCCTTATTAATTCCTGGTGGCTATTCACCTGACCAACTACGTAAACATGACAGCATGTTAGACTTTGTACGTCATTTTGACAGCAACAACAAATGGATTTTCACCATCTGCCATGGTCCTCAATTATTGGTCAATGCCGAAACCTTAAAAGGTAAAGACATTACCGCAGTCAAACAAGTGGCAATTGATGTAAAAAATGCTGGTGCAAATTTCTACGACAAAGAAGTTGTAATCGATAAAGCTGGTAAATTAATTTCAAGTCGTACGCCTGAAGACTTACCTGCATTTGATCAAGCAATTGTCGATGCATTGAAATAAATTCTAAAATAACTGAAAGCAAGCGTTACATCTGAATGTAGAGGCCCCCAAAAGTTAGACCAAAAATCTAACTTTTGGGGGTTTATTTTTATGGCAAAATATTCACTAGAATTTAAATTGGAAATTGTAAAACATTATCTGGGGAACTATGGTGGCTACCTAGCGGTAGCAAAGAAATATAATATACAAGATTCTATTGTAAGAAGATGGGTTAATAGCTATCAACAATTTGGAATCGAAGGACTGAAACGTAGTAAGAATCAAACTCATTACTCTGTTGATTTTAAGCTTAGTGCTGTAAAATTATATGAAACAACAGAGATGAGTTATCGAGAAGTAGCCAATTCATTAGGGATGAATAACCCTAGTTTAATTTGTAATTGGCGCACTACTATCCTCAAGAAAGGCGCCGATGACTTATCAGAACAGAGAGGTAGGCCACCGAAAATGGGTAGACGGAAGAAAGCTGATAAGAAAGTATTTCAGGATCCAAAGAATATAACTAGAGAAGATGTAAACGCTGAGCGTCTGAGACAACTTGAAAACGAAAATCGTGATTTGAGAATCGAGAATGAATTTTTAAAGGAATTAGGGAGATTGCAGGAAGCAGAGAAACAGCAACAAAGAAACAAATAGTTCAAGCAATCTACAATCTCCATAATATTAATAAATTCAAATTAGTTGATATTTTAAGAGTAACTGGTTTTCCAAAGGCAACTTATCACTATATTAGGAAGCAATCTAAACGCCCAGACAAGGATAAAGTTTACAAAGATGCTTTACTAGAACTAAGAGAGAAAAATAAAGATTATGGATATAAAAGACTGACTCCTGAGTTAAAAAAATTAGGCTATCATATAAATCGGAAGAAAGTATTACGCTTAATGCGTGAATTAGGCATTCTTGTAACTGCCTTCTCACACAAAAGCAGAAAGTACAAGTCTTATAAGGGAACTGTAGGAAAAGTAGCATCAAATCGTTTAAAACGACGTTTTAACACATCAGTTCCACATCAAAAAATTACGACTGATACAACTGAATTCAAATACTATTATACGGACCAGTTAGGCAACACTCAGACTGGGAGACTTTATTTAGATCCTTATATGGATTTATTCAATAGCGAAATCATCAGTTTTCAAATAACAAAACGATCTAACGGTGAAAGTATGATGGAAGCTTTGAAGACAGCTATAGAACGTACAAATGATTGCATTTTCAGAAGAACTTTTCATTCTGACCAAGGCTGGGCTTATCAAATGAGACGGTATTCAAAAACTTTAAAAGATAATGATATCTTCCAAAGTATGTCTAGAAAAGGGAATTGTTATGACAATTCACCAATAGAAAATTTCTTTAGTATACTCAAACAAGAAATGTATTATGGTCGAACTTATCATAGTTTTGAAGAATTGGCTGAATCAATTACCAACTATATTAACTATTATAATGAAGAACGAATTAAAGAGAAACTAGGATGGCTAAGCCCCGTCCAGTATCGCAACCAATATACTAATTCCATTGTCTTTTCATAGTTTCACATAAAGTTTCAATCTATCAAGAGTCGCTCCGCTACTACTCTTGACAGATTGAAATTTATGAGAAGTATTGTCGACAACAGGAATTAAGCCAAATTGCATGTATTAAAAAAGAGCTGACCAATCGGTCAACTCTCATAAAATTTAGTCTAACTTTTTGGGGCCACTATAGTTTGACCTTAGTGTCTGACGCTATTTTTTTATGGATTTTCACACCTTTAGGAGGAAAGATAAAATGAAAAGATGTATGATCGCTATCAAACAACACAGTGTTAACCTTGCGTTTGTTAACCGGATGATGCATTCAAAAGCTGTCCCGCCTTAAGGAGGTGATCCTTTGTATCTCGGTGCTAGCCGTTAATAGCTAAACATCAAAATATGGATCAATAAAAAATACCAAATCATCAACAAGCCTAAAAGCCAACAGTTAGGCAGCATCGTT
>JAEZWY010000050.1 GCA_023442905.1 Bacillota bacterium
CGTCAAAAGACACCATTTGAATCTGCCTATAATCAGTCAGATGTTGAATTAACGGATTCTATTGAAAATATTTTGGCCCTAGCTGAAAAAGGAGATGTGATAATTATGGGTGGCCAATCGATTTATAGATTATTCTGGCCATATATCTCTGAATTACGTGTCACAACTATTAACCATGAGTTTGATGGCGACGTACATTTTGATCCAAATCTAGATGACTTTGAGGCTTATGAAGTGATTGAAGGTGTGGTAGATGAAAAAAATGCTTATCCACATAAATTTGTTTTTTATCGTAAACAAGTAGGAGAGTAGGTTATTTGATGAATCAATCTAAAACGTCAAGTAATAAACGATTGAATCCATGGAAGTGGGCCTTTTGGCTTTTACTTTTAGCAATTGCAGTGCCAGTTGTAGGATTTTATTTGTATATTCAAACGACTGCTCGAGAAGAAACAAATACTTCGTCACCAGCTACAACGACTAATGTGGCTGACGAAGTAATCACTGCTGAGGCGAATCTTTCAACTGTATCATTTAATCAACTAGTATCTGCTGTAATTGGCGGGGATGATGTGCCTTACAAACTCACTGTAGACGATCAGGTGTCTTTTGCTGGGACTTTAGATGCATTAGGAACTGAAGTTGCCTATACTATGGAAGGTCAACCATCAGTTATGGAAGACGGTAATATCGCAATCGATGTGACCAATATTGCTTTAGCTGGCTTACAGTTGCCAACTTCAACGGTATTAGCTATTTTTCAATTAACGCTACCGACTGACTTACCATTACAAGTTTTAGCCGGAGAAGAGCAGATCATCATACGGTTAGATCAAGTATCTGATGATATGGATTTTGCTATTCGTGCCAGTGATATTGACTTGGCGAACGATCAAATCAATATTTTCTTAGATGTGCCTTTATCATATATAGAGTCGCAGATTGAAGCAGAAGCAAATAGCAATCAGTAGTTTTTAACAACAATATAGAAAGAGTGATGATTACGCAGTCCTTTTATCATTATGTTCAAATATTTAGAAATGCCGATTTACTAGATAGAGACCAGCAGGCACAGTTTGCTGAGCTGGTCTTTTTAGATGGCGATTTCCCAAAATCAGCTAGTGATTTTGAAACGATTAGCAATTATATTGAATTAAATCAACGCTATTCTGATTACGTATCGACATTTGATGAAGTTTGGCAGTCCTATGCAGATAAGTATTTAATGTAGGATGAAATATTGGGTAAATATTTAAAACCAACATGTTTATCAGAAAGTAGTGAAGTATATGTCAGAAAATGAAGATTTAACTGAAAAAGAAAGCAATAAAAATGCAATGAGCGAGACAGAATTAGATCAACAAAAGATCGATCAGAACAAAGTTAGTAATTCGCAAAAACAAACAAAAAATAATAAGCCTATAAAACGACGTGGTGTGTCATGGTTTGTTTATATTCTTAGTATTTTACTTGTGGGCGCCGGTACTTACTTAACAACTTCGTATGTGTTGACCGGTTATATACCTGGTCAAAGCTATATTACGGGTTCTACTGCTGCAAATTTAACTACTAGTGAGATTCAGAAGATTCAATCTGCATTTTCAACTATCGTAGGTGATTATGTAGAAGATGTTGACCGTGATGCTGTAGTTGATGGCGCCATATCAGGGATGACTGATGTTTTACAAGACCCTTACTCACAATATTTAACCGATCAATCAGCCCAACAATTAGATGAAACGATTGAAGGGGCCTTTGAAGGTATCGGGGCCGAAATTATGGAAAAAGATGACTATATTCAAATCGTTAGCCCAATTAAAGGATCGCCTGCGGAAGAAGCCGGTTTGATGGCTAATGATATTATTACTGCAGTAGACGGGGAATCTATTCAAGGTTATACAGCAACTGAAGCTGTTGCCTTAATCCGTGGTGAGTCAGGCTCTGACGTAGTCTTGACTATTCAACGCGGGGAAGATACTTTTGACGTCACAGTAACTAGAGATACTGTCCCAATTCAAACGGTTTATTATGAAATGGTAGAAGGACACGAACATACTGGATATATTCAAATTACTAGCTTTTCAACACCAACTTATGATGAATTGGTTGCGGCAATTGAAGACTTACGCGATCAAGGTGCAGAACGATTTGTGTTAGATGTGCGCGGTAATCCGGGGGGGTTACTGACTTCAGCTTTACAGATTGCGAATATGTTCTTAGACGATGGGGATATCATTATGCAGGTGCAAGAAAAAGATGCTGACCCTTATGTATACGAGGCCTCGGATGCTGACTATGGTGATTTCCAAGTGGACGAAGATGTTGTTGTATTAGCAAACGAAGGTTCTGCTTCTGCTTCAGAAATACTGGCTGCAGCTTTACAAGAATCTGCAGGTATACCAGTTATTGGTAGCCAAACTTTTGGAAAAGGTACCGTTCAAAATGTCTTTTCTCTTGAATCAGACTCAGAGTTGAAAATCACAATTGCTAAATGGTTAACGCCTAAGGGTAATTGGATAAATGAAACAGGTATCACACCGGATGTTGAGGCTAGCTTACCTGACTATGCGTCATTAACATTAATTGATACCAGTCAAACCTATCAAGAAGGCGACGCATCGGAATCTATCAAAAATATTGAAGCTATTTTAGTTGCTTTGGGTTATCAAGATAATGAAGCAGATGCTGTTTTTTCTGAAGATACCAGCAATGCTGTTGTTGCCTTCCAAGCTGATCAAGGCTTATCAGAAACTGGTGTGATTGATAAAGAGACCGCAAGCGCGATGATTTCAGCTATCCAAGCATTAATCCAAAGTAATGATACCCAACTAGACAAAGCGGTAGAAGTTCTGGAAAAATAGGTCTAGAAGCGCTAAAATAGTAAGGTACTACAAAATAGTAATACATGTGGTAAAAGAATAGGCAAATAGGCCTAGAGTAAAGGATTGACCTTATGAAAAAGTTTTTTGATGAAGTATTCTCGATTGTAATTTCTGTCGTTATTGCACTGGTTATTTTCTGGGTGGTAAGAACATATTTATTTTATCCATTTAGAGTTGACGGTGA
>JAEZWY010000045.1 GCA_023442905.1 Bacillota bacterium
AACGTTTAAAGTTAATTTGTTACCTGCTAATTGTGCACGGTAACCAACACCAGTCATTTCAAGTTTCTTTTCGAATCCTTCAGAAACACCGACAACCATGTTGTTTACTAATGCACGAGTAGTTCCGTGGATAGAACGTACTTCTTTATGGTCATTCGGACGAGTGAAAGTGATTTCTTTCTCTCCGATTTGAATATCAATTACAGGGTTGAACTCACGTGATAATTCGCCTTTAGGGCCTTTAACAGTGATAGTTGAACCAGCTTTTTCTACGGTTACGTTACTAGGAATCTCGATAATTTTATTACCAATACGACTCATCTAGACTGCACCTGCCTTTCAATTTTGTTTTTTATTTTTTGTTATTAATTACCAAACGTAAGCTAAAACTTCGCCACCAATGTTTTTAGCACGAGCTGCTTTATCAGTAATAACACCTTCAGATGTTGAAACTAATGCAGTACCTAAGCCATTTAAAACTTTAGGAATTTGATCACTTTTCGCGTATACACGTAAACCTGGTTTAGAGATACGTTTTAAGTTTGTGATTACTCGTTGGTTATCGCTAGTGTATTTCATGAATACACGGATAACGTTTTGTTTATCATCTTCGATGATTTCGTAATCTTTGATATATCCTTCTTCTTTAAGGATAGCAGCAATATTTTCTTTGATTTTTGATGATGGACTTTCGAATGATTCGTGGCGCACCATGTTGGCGTTACGAATACGAGTTAAAAAGTCCGCAATTGGATCAGTCATGACCATTACGAGTACACCCTCCTTTACTTAATTACCAGAAATTTACCAGCTTGCTTTTTTGACTCCAGGAATTTCCCCTTTATAGGCAAGTTCACGAAGGCAAATACGGCATAATTTAAATTTACGGTAAACTGAATGTGGGCGTCCACAACGTTCACAACGAGTATATTCTTGAGTAGAATATTTAGCTGGTTTCTTGTTCTTTTCGATCATTGATTTTTTTGCCAAATTACTCACGCCTCCTTCAAGACTTTATTATTTTTGGAATGGCATTCCTAGTTGAGTTAATAATTCTAATGATTCTTCGTCAGATTCAGCAGTTGTAACAATTACGATGTCCATACCACGTACTTTAGATACTTTATCAAAGTCGATTTCTGGGAAGATCAATTGTTCACGGATACCTAATGTATAGTTACCACGACCATCGAATGAGCGGTTGCTGATACCACGGAAGTCACGTACACGAGGTAGTGAAACTGTTACTAATCTGTCGAAGAATTCATACATACGTTCACCACGTAAAGTAACTTTAGTACCGATTGGCATACCTTCACGTAAACGGAAACCAGCGATTGATTTCTTAGCAGTTGTAATAACTGGTTTTTGACCAGCGATTAATGTTAATTCTTCAACAGCGTTTTCTAAGTTTTTCGCGTTAGATACTGCATCACCAACACCCATGTTGATAACGATTTTATCTAATTTAGGTGCTTGCATGATTGAGCTATAGTTAAATTTTTCAATCATTGACGGAACTACTTCATTTTTATATTTTTCTTGTAAACGATTAGCCATTATTCAGCGTCCTCCTCTCCTGATACTGCTTCAGCGATTACTTCGCCTGATTTTTTCGCTACACGAACACGTTTACCATCTTGTTCTTGGTAACCAACACGTGTTGCTTCGCCTGTTTTAGGGTCTACTAGTTGTACGTTAGATACATGAATAGGTGCTTCAACTTCAATGATACCGCCTTGAGGGTTCATTTGAGTTGGACGTTGATGTTTTTTAACGATGTTTACACCTTCAACAACAACTTTGTCTGCTTTTGGCAAAGCTTGTTTTACACGACCTTGTTTGCCTTTGTCTTTACCGGCAATAACGATAACTGTGTCATTTGCTTTTACTTTCATTTAAACGGGCACCTCCTTATTTTCTTCAGATTTTAGATTACTTCTGGAGCTAATGAAATAATACGCATATAGTTGTTGTCACGTAATTCACGTGCAACTGGACCAAAGATACGTGTTCCACGAGGAGATTTATCGTCACGAATAATTACACATGCATTTTCGTCGAATTTGATGTAAGAACCATCTGGACGACGAACGCCGCTCTTAGTACGAACGATAACTGCTTTAACTACATCACCTTTTTTGACAACTCCACCTGGTGTTGCATTTTTAACAGTTGCCACGATAACATCACCAATGTTTGCAGTTTTACGGCCAGATCCGCCTAATACTTTAATCGTTAGGACTTCACGTGCGCCTGAGTTATCTGCTACTTTTAAACGAGTTTCTGATTGAATCATTTATAGAGTACCTCCTTCCAGTTGTTATTAGATAATGATTGATTCTTCAACGATTTCAACAAGACGGAAGTATTTGTCTTTTGACAATGGACGAGTTTCCGCGATGCGGACGATGTCACCCATTTTTGCTGAATTGTTTTCATCATGTGCTTTGTATTTCTTAGAATATTTGATACGTTTACCATATGTTGGATGGAATTTGAAAGTATCAACTTGGACTGTGATTGTTTTCTCCATTTTGTCAGAAACAACACGGCCTTGTAACACTTTACGGTTATTACGTTCTTCCATGGACAGGTTTCCTCCTTTACTGAATTTTCTTACGCTTCTTGATTACGTAACGCAGTTTTAACACGTGCGATATCTTTACGAACAGCTTTAATACGAGCTGTGTTTTCTAATTGACCAGTTGCCAATTGGAATCGTAAGTTGAATAATTCTTGACGATATTCTTGTTCTTTAGCAGTAAGTTCAGCAGTGGAAAGATCTTTAATATCTGTAAATTTAGTCATTAGATTCACCACCAATTTCACGTTTTACGATTTTAGTACGAATAGGTAATTTGTGAGATGCTAAACGCAATGCTTCTTTAGCTACTTCTTCTGGAACGCCGGCAACTTCAAATAAGATTTTACCGCGTTTAACTGGAGATACCCAACCTTCTGGAGCACCTTTACCAGAACCCATACGAACACCAATTGCTTTAGCTGTATAAGATTTATGTGGGAAGATTTTAATCCATACTTTCCCACCACGTTTCATGTAACGTGTCATAGCAATACGAGATGCTTCAATTTGACGGTTAGTGATCCATGCTGAATCTAATGCTTGCAAGCCGTATTCACCGTATGCAATTTCTTTTCCGCCTTTAGCTTCACCACGCATTTTACCACGGAATTCACGTCTGTGTTTTACACGTTTAGGTACTAACATGTTTTAAGCCTCCCCTTGAATATTTTTTGTTGGAAGGATTTCACCACGGCATACCCATGTTTTAATACCGATCTTACCGTAAGTAGTGTCGGCTTCTTCCCATGAGTAGTCGATGTCCGCACGCAATGTATGCAATGGAACAGTTCCTTCTACTTGAGTTTCTGAACGCGCCATGTCGGCACCATTCAAACGACCTGAGATTTGTACTTTGACACCTTTAGCTCCAGATTTCATTGTGCGTTGGATTGCTTGTTTTTGCGCACGACGGAAAGCTACACGGTTTTCTAATTGTTGAGCGATTGACTCACCAACTAATTTAGCATCTAATTCAGGTTTTTTAATTTCTACAATGTTGATGTGTACTTTTTTACCTGTACGGTTGTTTAAAGTTTTACGTAATGCGTCAACTTCAGAACCACCTTTACCGATAACCATACCTGGTTTAGCAGTGTGGATGTTTACGTTAACTTTGTTTGCAGCACGTTCAATTTCAACTTGAGATACAGAAGCATCTTTTAATGTTTCAGCGATATATTCGCGGATATGTAAGTCTTCGTGTAAAGTATCTGCAAAGTCTTTTTCTGCATACCAACGAGCGTCCCAATCTTTGATGACGCCGATACGCATACCGATAGGATTAATCTTTTGTCCCATTAATTATGCCTCCTCTGCTGTTTTTACTACCACTGTAATGTGGCTTGTACGTTTGTTGATTCTAGAAGCTGAACCTTTCGCACGTGGACGGAAACGTTTCATTGTTGGTCCTTCGTTTACGAATGCTTCGCTTACTACTAAGTTTGCTGGCTCTAAGCCAAAGTTGTGTTCTGCGTTAGCAATTGCAGACATTAACACTTTCTCTACAGCAGGAGATGCTGAACGAGGAGTGTTTTTTAAGATTGCAATAGCTTCACCGACAGTTTTGTTGCGGATTAAGTCAACAACTAAACGAGCTTTACGAGCAGAAACGCGAACTGTGTTTGCAGTTGCTTTTGCAGATGTAATTTGTTCTGCCATTCTTTATTTCCTCCTCTCAGATTAACGACGAGTTGTCTTGTCGTCAGCGCCATGTCCTTTGTATGTACGAGTTGGTACGAATTCACCTAATTTGTGACCTACCATATCTTCTTGGATATAAACTGGTACATGTTTGCGGCCATCGTATACAGCAATTGTTAACCCAACAAAGTTAGGGAAAATTGTTGAACGACGTGACCATGTTTTAATTACTTGTTTCTTTTGTGCGTCTTGTTGTGCAACCACTTTTTTCATTAAATGGTCATCACAAAAAGGTCCTTTTTTCAAGCTACGGCTCATATGTATTTGGCTCCCTTCGCTATCCTATTTAATGTGATTACTTAGAGTTACGACGACGTACAATTAATTTATTGCTACGTGCGTTCTTATCACGAGTCTTAATACCACGTGCAGGTTTACCCCATGGTGTCATTGGACTTGGACGTCCGACTGGAGCTTTACCTTCACCACCACCGTGAGGGTGATCGTTAGGGTTCATTACAGATCCACGAACAGTTGGACGTTTACCTGCCCAACGAGAGCGTCCTGCTTTACCTACGTTAATTAAGCTGTGTTGTTCGTTACCTACAACACCAACTGTTGCACGACAAGTACCTAAGATCATACGAACTTCACCAGAAGCTAGTTTAACCAATACGTATTTGTCTTCTTTACCTAACACTTGAGCGCTAGCACCAGCAGAGCGAACTAATTGTCCACCTTTACCAGGTTTAGTTTCAATGTTATGTACTAAAGTACCAACAGGGATGTTTTTCAATGGTAATGCATTACCAACTTTGATATCTGCAGCTTCACCAGAAGAAATACGAGCACCAACTTGTAAACCTTTAGGTGCGATGATGTAAGCTTTAATACCATCTGTATAGTGGATTAATGCAATGTTAGCTGAACGGTTTGGATCGTACTCAATAGCTTTCACTACACCTTCAACGTTGTCTTTATTACGTTTGAAGTCAATAATACGGTAAGCTTGTTTGTGTCCACCACCGTGATGACGAACTGTAATGCGACCGTTGTTGTTACGACCAGCACGTTTGCTTTGTGATTCTAACAATGTTTTTTCAGGAGTTGTTTTTGTGATTTCTGAGAAATCTGAACCTGACATGTTACGACGACCGTTAGTCGTTGCTTTATATGTTTTTATCGCCACGTGAATTTCCTCCTATCTTAATTATTCTGCTTCGTTTCCGAAGATTTCGATTGATTGACCTTCAGCGATGGTTACGATTGCTTTACGGCGTTTACGTGTATAACCAGCAAAACGTCCCATACGTTTTAATTTACCGCGAACGTTCATGATGTTTACGTTTTTCACGTCTACGTTGAACAATTCTTCGATTGCTTGTTTAACTTCTGTTTTGTTTGCTTTAACAGCAACTTCAAAAGTGTATTTGTTTTCGTCCATTTTCAACATAGATTCTTCTGTGATGATTGGGCGAATAATTACGTCGTGTGCCAACATTATGCTAGTACCTCCTCTACGTTAGAAAGTGCTGCTTTTGTAATGATGACTTTTTCAGAGTTAACTAAGTCGAATACGTTAACGTTGTTTTCATCAACTACTTTTACGTTTGGTAAGTTACGAGCTGATAATTGTGCGTTGTCGTTGTCTTTGTTAATTACAACTAAAACTTTATTTTCAACTTGTAAGTTATTCAACACTTCTTGGAATAATTTAGTTTTTGGTGTTTCGAATGCTAATTCATCAACAACGATGAAGTTGTTTTCTGCTACCTTGTTAGATAATGCAGAACGTAAAGCTAAACGACGAACTTTACGAGGTAATTTGTAAGCATATGAACGAGGTGTTGGTCCGAATGCACGGCCACCGCCTACCCATTGTGGAGAGCGGATTGAACCTTGACGAGCACGACCTGTACCTTTTTGACGCCATGGTTTACGTCCACCACCGCTAACTTCTGAACGTCCTTTAACTTTGTGAGTACCTTGACGTAATGAAGCTTGTTGCATAATAACTACATCGTAGATTGCATTTTCATTTGGTTCAATTGCGAAGATTTCATCGTTTAATGTGATTTCGCCAGCTTGTGAACCGTCTTGTTTAAATAATGTAATGTTTGCCATGAAACTGTTCCTCCTTCCTGGTATTATTCAGCAGATTTAACTGCAGATTTGATTGTTACCATAGATTTTTTAGCACCTGGAACGTTACCTTTGATTAAGATGACGTTGCGCTCTGCATCTACTTTAACGATTTCTAGGTTTTGGATAGTAATTTGAGTACCACCAGTTTGTCCTGGTAAGTTTTTACCTTTGAATACTTTAGAAGCATCCGATGCCATACCCATTGAACCTGGGCTGCGGTGGTAATGAGAACCGTGTGACATAGGTCCACGTGATTGTCCATGACGCTTAATAGCACCTTGGAATCCTTTACCTTTTGAAGTACCCGTAACATCAACGATGTCTCCTGCTTGGAAGATATCAACCTTGATTTCTGATCCAACTTCGTAATCTCCTAGCTCAACATCTTTGAATTCTTTAATGAAGCGCTTAGGAGTAGTTTCTGCTTTTGCTACATGACCTTTGTGAGGTTTGTTTGCCAACACTTCACGTTTGTCGTCAAAACCAACTTGGATAGCTTCGTAGCCATCAGTTTCGTTTGTTTTAGCTTGTAAAACAACGTTTGGTTGTGCTTCGATAACTGTAACTGGTACTAATTCACCAGTTTCTGTAAAGAATTGTGTCATACCTACTTTTTTTCCTAAGATTCCTTTAGTCATGAGTACACCTCCGTATAATTTTTTATTTAATAATTGGGTTAACTAATTTATTGCGATGATTCTGGAATTATAATTTAATTTCGATGTCTACGCCTGATGGTAAATCTAATTTCATTAACGCATCAACAGTTTTAGGTGTTGGGTTAACGATGTCGATTAAACGTTTGTGCGTACGCATTTCGAATTGTTCACGTGAATCCTTGTATTTGTGTGTTGCACGGATTACTGTGAATAATGAGCGTTCAGTAGGCAATGGAATTGGACCTGATACTTCTGCTCCTGTACGTTGTGCAGTATCAACAATTTTAGCTGCTGATTGATCTAATGCACGGTGTTCGTAAGCTTTTAAACGAATACGAATTTTTTGTTTTGCCATGACTTTTTCCTCCTCGTCATATTTTAAATTTGACTTGCTCCGTATGAATTACCGGCCACCCTTATGGCAATGCTACCGGGTGTGTCGCAACCTCATACATCACTGCTTATTGGTGTATCAACGTTTTCACGCAAATACTGTTGTTCCGTATAAAACGGCACCCAATTAGTATACAAAATTAAACTAGGTAGTGCAAGCTTTTTCTCGTCTTTTTTCAAAAAAATGCTTATTTTCCGGCATTTCTTTATGAAAGGCCTTTTCTAGACAGATATTGCCAACGCTACCTAGTGTATCATTTTGAAACTATTAGATAAGGTGGTTGCCATTTCTTAGCAACGCACCCTACTGTATCATCTTCCAACAGGTACATTATACATGTTTTATCGCATACTGCCATACTTTTTGAATAATATTTTGATTAAATTTTGCTTTGGTTGAATTTGGATTTACGATAAAGCTATCTATTAAGTTATCTTTAGCCAAAACCATCAAAGCGATTTGTTTAAAATTAACTTGTTCAATAATTACATTCTGGCTTTCTTTTGTATATGTATTAGCTTGCTCCTCTTCAGTAAAGGTTACTAGCTCTCTCTGGCCATCGTCCTTTTCATATGTGAGCCACACAGTTTGATCTGCCGGTGTCCCCTTCTGACGAATTGCATATAGGCTAGCTGTAGCCATTGTTGTGAGCAACTGCAATGTGGTAAATGGATTTTGATCATCCTTATAAGCCGTTAATACTTCCAATAAACTTTGTTTGGGAAATTGTTGTGTCACGATATTCTCTCTCCATTTCTTTTCTGCTATCAGTGTGATATTGGATTTACTAAATTAGTGACTGGTATCCTATTGTGATGTTAGCCTAGAATCTTTTTCTTCTATTATAAGATAGTATTAAATGCTCGTAGACTATATTTTACCAAAAGGCTGTTCAGAAATCATATACCACCCTTAACAGAGTATAACTATTCCTATCACTAGCGATAGCATATAACTAGCTTAATTATCTTCCCAAAGATTGTTAAATCGCATTAAATTGCGTATGATAAGCCTATAAAAGGATTATAATATACTGGAGGATACAAACATGACGAATAATTTTCTAGTTTTGCAAACAGATTTTGGATTAGCTGATGGTGCAGTCGCTGCAATGTACGGCGTAGCTTACACAGTTGAACCTAAGTTAACAATCGCTAATCTAACACATGAGATTCCTGCTTACGATATCTTTGCCGCTTCTTACCGTTTACTGCAAACCATTAAATATTGGCCAGCGCAAACTGTCTTCGTTTCTGTTGTCGATCCTGGTGTGGGTTCTGCGCGTAAATCAGTCGTAGCAAAAACGAAAACTGGGCATTATATCGTCACACCAGATAATGGCACCTTAACACATGTAGCAAAACATATTGGGTTAGAATCAGTGAAGGAAATTGATGAAATTAAAAACCGTTTACCTCACTCTGAAGAGTCACACACCTTCCATGGCCGCGATGTTTACGTTTATAATGGTGCTAAATTAGCTCAAGATGAGGCTTACTATAGTGATTTGAAAAATGAGATTCCCATTTCAGAGATTACTAGCTTTGAACTTGGAGAATTACGTCTAGTTGATCATACAATTTATGGTACTATCGATATTCTAGATATTCGCTTTGGTTCATTATGGACTAATATCCCTTCTAGTATGTTAAAAGAAGCGGGTATTCAAAATGGTGATACGATTGCGGTAACGATCTATCACAACGGTATTAAACATTACCAGAACCACATTCTATTTGGTCACTCTTTCGCAGATGTTGCAGTGGGTGAGCCTGTTGGTTATATCAACTCACTACTCAACTTAGGGGTGGCTATCAACCAACAGAACTTCTCTGAAACATACGGCGTTGGCACTGGTATCGATTGGAATATTGAAATTAACAAAATTTAATTGCTAGGTATTAGAATTCATTTACAAGTGCTATTATATAGAAGAAACAAATGAGGAGAATACATTATGAAGAATAATCAATCATCTATTACAAGCTTAGTGGCTATTGGTATTGGGGCGGCAGTCTTCTTTATTCTAGGTCGCTTTTTATCTATCCCAACTGGTGTACCAAATACCTCGATTGAAACAACTTATCCATTCCTAGCCTTAATGGCGACTGTCTTTGGCCCATTTGCTGGTTTGTTAATTGGGTTAATCGGTCATGCTATTAAAGATTTGCTTACTTATGGTTTATGGTGGTCTTGGGTACTGACATCTGGTTTTACTGGTTTTGGTTATGGCCTTATCGGTCGTAAACTTAAAGTGAGCCAAGGGATTTTTACCAAAAAAGATATTATCACCTTTAATATTGGTCAAGTTGTTGTTAATTTATTAGCATGGGCACTTCTAGCACCTGCCTTAGATATCTTAATTTACTCGGAACCAGCTTCTCAAGTGTTCGTCCAAGGTATTGTATCTGCTATCTTAAATGCTCTTGCAGTTGGTGTCATTGGTACTTTATTATTAAAAGGGTATGCAAGTACTCGGACCAAATCTGGTAGTTTACGTAAAGAAAATTAATAGGAAGTTTTACTATGATAAATCATGAAACAAACAATCAGCCGGTGGACAGCAATCTGTCGCCGGCTATTGAATTTAAACACATCGCTTTTAAATACGCTAGTCAAGCTGAGCAAAACCTTACCGATATCTCTTTTTCTATCCAGCAAGGAGAGAAAGTTTTAATAATTGGTGCTTCTGGGTCTGGTAAATCAACTATTGGTAAAATCATAAATGGACAAATTCCAAATACTTTTAACGGAGATTTAACCGGTCAAGTGTTGATCAACGGAGAGGATTCTGCGAGTAAGTCTATTTTTGACCTGTCACTAAATGTCGGCACAGTTTTACAGGATACAGATGCTCAATTTGTAGGATTAACAGTAGCTGAAGACCTAGCCTTTGCCCTGGAAAATGACCAAGTAATCCAAGATGACATGGTATCTAATGTAATAGCATGGGCTAATACACTAGATTTATATGACTTACTTGACCACACTCCGCAATCACTCTCGGGTGGGCAAAAACAGCGCGTCTCTATAGGTGGGGTCCTAATTGACGAATCCCCTATCGTCTTATTTGACGAACCTTTAGCCAACCTTGACCCGGCAAGTGGCTTAGCTACTATGCAATTGATTGCTCGATTAAACAAGGACAAAGACTTAACAACCGTTGTGATTGAGCACCGGTTAGAGGAGGCGTTAGTTGCTGAATTCGACCGTGTACTCGTTATCAATAATGGTCACCTCCTAGCTGATATGTCCGTTGATGATTTACTAAGGTCCGATTTACTAAGCCAAATCGGGGTACGTCAACCTTTATATTTAGACGCCTTTGATTATGCAGGCGTAGTTATTCAAGATATCCCTAATTTAGGACGGTTTCGTCCTGATATGGTTACACCTACTGTAGAGGACAGCCTATCTAAATGGATTGCTAAGAATGAAGCTGCACCTATCAATACAGAGAAAGAACCTATATTAAAGATAGAAGATGTTTGCTTTTCTTATGACAGTACGCCTCTAATTTCCAATTTAGACCTGACTATCCATGCAGGTGAAATGATTTCTATTGTTGGGACAAATGGGGCTGGTAAATCTACCCTTGCAAAACTCATATGTGGCTTTGAGCGGCCAGATTCAGGGCGAATGACCCTTTTCCAAAAGGATTTAAATTCATTATCAATTAAAGAAATTGCAGATTCAGTAGGTTATGTGATGCAGAACCCAAATCTCATGATTTCTAAAAATATCTTATTCGACGAGGTTGCGTCTGGATTAGTGAATCGGGGTTTATATGCGAATGATGAAGCAGCTTTAGCTGATAAAGTGGCTGAAGCTCTACGT
The DNA here is from genome assembly GCA_023442905.1 of Bacillota bacterium. Taxonomy (GTDB): domain Bacteria; phylum Bacillota; class Bacilli; order Lactobacillales; family Aerococcaceae; genus Aerococcus. The sequence continues at coordinate 11,264 of JAEZWY010000045.1, forward strand.
ATTTGCGGTCTATACCCCTATAGGAATTGGCCTATTTCAGCCTTATCATATGGGCAAAAAAGACGTGCAACCATTGCGAGCATTCTCGTGCTAGATCCAAAGATCTTGATTTTAGATGAACCCACAGCTGGTCAAGATTACAAACACTATACAGATATGATGCGCTTTATCCAAGGGTTAAACCGGGATAAAGGCATTACTATTCTAATGATTACACATGACATGCATTTAATTCAAGAGTATACGAACCGAACAATTGTCTTTGATGATGGTCAAGTAATAAGCGATATGCGTCCAGCAGCGGTTTTATCCAACGACCAGTTAATGGCACAAGCGCACTTAGCACCTACATCCTTGTATGATTTAGGGAAAACTTTGCCTTCTATTGAAGCAACAGACTTCATCGACCGGTTCATTCAATATGAACGACAAGCAAAAATAAGAAAAAGCTCGAACACTTGGGATGGAGGTGAGATAAATGGCAAATAAGCAGGGTCAAAGTTTCGGTTATATTAAAAAAGATTCTCCCCTTCACCGTTTATCTGGGGCAACAAAGCTAATTGCCTTTATCTTACTCTCTGTAATCGCAATGACATCATACGATACACGATTTTTACTAGCTTTAGCTGTTCTATCTCTATTCCTCTTCTATGTCTCTAAAATCAAATGGGATGAAGTACGGACGGTCGTCTATTTTATTCTAGTATTCTCCGTCTTGAATTTAATTACCGTTTATATATTTGAACCGGAGTATGGTGTTAATCTCTATCAGTCCCGTACGGTGATATGGGAAGGAATCGGCAGATATTCATTAACTTGGGAACAAGTTTTCTATGAATTCAACTTGATGATTAAGTACTTCTCAACGATTCCGTTAGCCTTAATCTTCATGTTAACGACAAATCCCAGCGAATTTGCTTCATCACTAAATAGAATTGGCATTTCCTACCGGATTTCATACGCAGTCGCTTTAGCCTTGCGCTATATTCCAGATATTCAAAATCAATTCTTCGCAGTAAGACAAAGTCAACAAGCA
>JAEZWY010000063.1 GCA_023442905.1 Bacillota bacterium
GGTTAAGGCCTTAGAAACAACCGGGGTTGCGGTAACAAAAGATTTTACTGATGAAGACTTAACTATGGTTGACCAAGATGGGGAAAGTGAAGTGGATCCGCATTTCTGGTTTGATATTTCACTATATCAAAAGGCCGTCGATACAGTAGCAGATGAATTGGTGACGCTAACTGGTGACGAATCTATTCGTGATACAGCGTCTGCTTATAAGGATGAATTAACGGAATTAGATACTTGGGCTCAAGCTGAGATTGCGTCAATTCCTGAGGGGCAACGTTATTTGATTACCCCACATGATGCCTTTAATTATTTCTCAAACCGTTATGGTATTGATGTAGTGGCACCACAAGGGATTTCAACACAATCTGAAGCTTCAAATGCAGATATTTCAGCAATTGCGAACTTTATTGTAGAAAATCAAGTGCCTGCAATTTTTGCAGAATCTACTACTGACCCAGCACGTATGCAACGTATCCAAGAAGCAGTAAGTGCTAAAGGTAGTGAAGTAGCGGTCATTTCAGGTGATGGACAAGAGTTGTTCTCTGACTCACTTGCGAGTGATGGTCAAGAGGGCGATAACTATATTGATATGTTTAAACACAATGTGAACTTGATTGTGTCTAACCTTAAATAAGGTGAAGTTTGATGAATGAAGTAATGAGAGGATGGCAGATGAGATGTCAGCAATGATTAATGTAGAAGATTTGGCCATGTCTTATGATGACCAATTAGTTTTAGAAGATATCAACTTAGCGATTGAAGCCAATTCAAAGACGGCAATTATTGGACCGAATGGTGCTGGTAAGTCTACTTTGTTGAATTGTATGCTTGATTTTTTGAAGCCGTTGAAAGGAAAGGTAACCTTTAACGGTAAAACATATAAAGAATATTATAAGAAGATTGCCTATGTACCTCAGTCATCTTCGGTGAATTGGGATTTTCCAACCACAGTATTAGATGTGGTTTTAATGGGCCGATATGTACATCAAGGTTTCTTCAAAAAGGCTAGCCAGTCAGATAAAGATAGGGCGCTTGATGCTTTAGCTAGCGTGAATATGACCGACTATGCAGACCGCCAAATTGCGCAACTTTCTGGTGGACAACGGCAACGGGTTTTCTTAGCCCGTGCCATCTGCCAAGATGCAGATATCTACTTTTTAGATGAACCAATGAAGGGTATTGATATCAAAACCGAAAAACTATTCGCAGAAATTATTAACCAATTTCAGCGTGATGGAAAAACTATTATCATCGTCCATCATGATTTGGCTACTGTTCGCGAATATTTTGACCATGTTATTCTGTTGAATAAGACGATTATTGGTCAAGGTCCGGTAGCAGAGACCTTTAATGAAAGAAATATTAGCATGACCTACGATCAAAGGATTGGTGAAATTTATGGACATATTAACTGATTTCTCCTTTCAAATTGTTTTACTTGGAACGGTTGTCCTAGCAATGACATCTGGTGTTGTGGGTACCGTGACTGTTTTAAGAGGGCAAAGTTTAATTGGAGATGCTATTGGTCACTCTACTTTTGCAGGTATTGTGATTGCCTTTATGCTCTTTCAGTCAAAGAACACCTTAATTCTCACGCTAGGGGCTTTAATTGCAGGGATGGTAGCTTTCTACTTTATTGAGTTGATTCACAAGCATTCCTTTGTAAGTCTGAACTCAGCCCTAGCTTTAGTCTTATCTTCCTTCTTTGGATTAGGTATGACTTTGAAGTCGTATATCCAGGGAAATCCACAGTTTACTGATGCATCGCAAGCGGGACTACAACACTATATTTTTGGTCAGGCAGCCTTTTTGCTGAAATCAGATGTGTGGTTGATTATCCTTGCTTCTGTGATTGCATTAACGATTTTTATTATCTGTTACCAACAAATTAAAATTTTTGTTTTCGATCCAAACTATGCTAAGGCAGTTGGTATTCGGGCGAATATCTTGAACTGGTTAATTCTGTTGATGGCGATTGTTATGATTGTTGTGGGCCTTAAAGCGGTTGGTGCGATACTTATTTCTAATATGTTGATAACACCTGCTATTACTGGCTTACAATGGTCAAAACGATTTCCAGTGGTCTTGTTGGTTGCTGCAATATCAGGCGGTATCTCGGCTGGTATAGGGACTTACTTATCCTCAACAATTCCTAATCTGCCTACTGGTCCAGTGATTATTGTTGTGATGTCTATTGTATCCTTACTGTCTATTATTTTTGGACCGAGAGGGTATGTGATGGCCTACTTAAGGAAGAAACGCTATCTATCTGCCCATCAAGGTGATGCGATAGATACAGAGGAGGTGGCATAATGGGTGCTTTATCAGTTGTAATGATCACTGCTGTTTCCTGTGCCTTACTCGGCGTGTTCCTTATTTTGAAGAATATGGCTATGGTTGCGGATGCCTTGTCTCATACAGTGTTATTGGGAATTGTACTTGGCTATTTTATTGCTGGTGATTTAGATTCACCTATTTTATTTGTGGGTGCCGCCCTCTTTGGTGTGGTGACTGTCTATGCCATTGAGTATGTAGTCAATAAATTTGCCATTCAAAGTGATGCGGCGACTGGCTTGGTCTTTACCTTGCTTTTTGCTATTGGTATTATTCTGATTTCTAAGTATGCACGAGATGTTCATTTAGATGTAGATGTGGTCTTGAGCGGGGAAGTTGTATTTGCTGCTTTAAATACAACGAATATTTTTGGTTTTGATGTACCAATTTCCTTTGTTGACATGTTTGTGATGTTGTTGATTAATATTGCTTTTGTAGCTGTGACTTATCAACAACTAAAAGTGAGTATTTTTGATCCTGTTTATGCAAAATCAATTGGTGTCGCAGTGGGCTTGTTGAATCTAGTCCTTATGACCTTAGTATCCATTACAACGGTTGTGGCTTTTGATACAGTCGGTGCTATCTTGGTGATTTCCTTGATGGTTGCACCTGCCTTGAGTGCACATTTATTGTCAAAACGGTTAATGACGATGTTGCTGGTTGCCGTTTTATATGGCGTTATCAATAGTTTAATTGGTTATTATGTGGCGATATACTTTAATGTGTCGATTTCTGGTACTATCGCTTTCACAGCCTTTGTAACCTTCTTACTGACTTTCTTATTTGCGCCGAATGGTTTAATAGGTAAACGAATGAAGCATCATGCATAAAAGTTAATAATGAGTGTATACATCAAACGTCTTATGTGACTTTAGGGTTAGCATAAGGCGTTTTTGTATAAAAGCTGGACTTCCTTATACTTAGCTACTTGCGCCAGGCCCAGTCAACCTATAAAATGAGACTAACGATATAGAACGGAGGGTGTTCATGAAAGAAAGTCATCAGTACTTCGAGAATAATGAAGATCTTGGACACGACTTTAAGCAGTACGACACCGTAATTTTTGACCGAGGTTTTACCTTCAAAACAGACTCAGGTGTTTTTTCTAGAGATAATTTAGATTTTGGTACACGTGTCATGTTGGAGGCGTTGGATCTAGATCATTTAGCACCAGGAGACTTACTTGACTTAGGTGCAGGATATGGCCCTGTTGGTGTAATTATGGGCACGATGTTAACGGATCGGGCTATTTATGGGGTAGACATCTCAGAGCGAGCAATTGGTCTAGCTAAGGAGAATGCAGCTTACAACAAGGTAGAGAACGTTACTTTTTCAGTATCTAATGCTTATGAAGCCATTGAAAAAAGAGATTTCGGGGTTATCCTGACCAATCCACCTGTC
>JAEZWY010000150.1 GCA_023442905.1 Bacillota bacterium
TCTATCATCTACGTAAAATTACACGATAATCAAGTGACGTGGAGAATGTGTAAGGACTTTATTCCCATCTTCTGTCAAAATGATGTCATCTTCAATACGAACCCCACCAATACCCTCTAAGTAGATGCCTGGCTCATTTGTAATAACAGTGTACTCTTTTAGTGGTTGTTTATTATGCATACTTGCATTTGGTGACTCATGAATATCTAAACCAATAGAATGTCCAAGTGAGTGTCCAAAGTCATCCCCATAACCATGGCTAGCAATAAAATCACGTGCAATAGCATCCATTTCTTCACCAGTCATGCCAGCTTTCGCTTGCTCATTCACCAGCTGGTTTGCTTGGAAAACAACATCATAGATTTCTTTCATCTTGCTTGATGGTTCTCCAACAGCGATAGTCCTTGTGATGTCAGAAACATACCCCTTATAGTAGCAACCATAGTCCATAGTCACGATATCGCCTGCTTCAATCACTTTATCAGAGGCCACGCCATGTGGCATTGCAGAACGATAACCTGATGCAACAATTGTTTCAAAAGAAACACCACTTGCCCCTTGGCTTCTCATAAAGAAATCTAATTCATTTGCAACTTGGATTTCAGTCATACCGACTTGAATAAAGCCTAAGATATGCTCGAAAGCTGCATCTGCAATTTCACATGCTCGTTGAATTGTCGTAATTTCTTCTTGGTCTTTGGTTTGACGTAAGGCTTCAATCATTCCAGATGCTGGGATTAAGCGAGCAGAAACGATATCTTCTAACTCATCAAATTAAGCAACTGTCATATATTCTTCTTCATAACCAAGTTGACCTAGATTTTCGTTAACCACTACGGATTGAACGAATCGCAATGGACTAGTATGCGCTGCAGATCCGCCAGCAATGATAATTTCATAGCCAGCACACTGTGCTTTCGCTTGTTCCCGATATCTAAAATCTGTGATGAAGTACGCATTATTTGCTGTAATTAATGCTGTACCACTTGTGCCAGTAAAACCAGAAATATATCTTAAATTAAATGGGTCAGTGACATAGTATGCATTAATACCTTCAGCTGCCATGCTTTCTTGCAAAGCACTTATTCTCTTTTTCAAACTTTTCACCTCATATTGACTAATCTATCTCTCTAAATAGAGTCACTTTTTATAGCCCAATTAGTATAGCATATATCAGTCTTCAATGAAACTTAGCTTTATCCATAGTGCTCTTTATCAACATTCTTGCTCACTTTTTACCCATTACCCACAGCTACTTACTCCCGAGTTCTTTGATCATAAGGGACATTATTATATTTATATTGCCGTCCGTTTTCTACAATGAATACAGTCGTGCTAAAGACCTTATTTTTTAATTCAACTGACACATGTCCCTGGTTAAAGGTCATAGTCCAATTGCCATCTGTCCATGGTATTGACGATTGAGTGGCAGCCGCTACTTCATTTACTTGATCTGAAGTTGCTGAATTAACAGCTGCTTCGTTATTTTCTATATCCTCTTGATTGCTCGATCCAACGGTAGCATCTGGCTGAATCTCTGAAACACTAGCTTGATCAGGATTATTTATGATTACACTGCTTTCATTCGGCAAAGGTTTTACATCACTTTCTTCTTTAGAATGGGATGTATCCAATTCTTTACTATCTGAAGGCTCTGACGGCTGATCCTTTGAACTTATTTGGCTAGTCACTACTTTCTCCTTCTCAGCGATCACTTTCTCCACCGCCAGGCGAGACATGATTTGTGCTTGATAGGATATTTTAATTTCTTCATTCATTTTAACTTGGCTACTGTACATATTTAAGTTAACTAAATAGATGAAGGTTAGGATCGACATATACATTAATGCGGTAAATAAGACAAACCCACTTTTCTTCATTATTATTTACCCTTCTTTACTAAAGGTAAAAGGATTTTGTAATCCTTACCATCGAATAGCCTCACTTTAAACAGGAAGTTTCCATTATCTAATTCTTGGATCGTGAGACCTGTAGCGTTTGGAATTTGTGGCTCGTATCCTCCGTTTAAAGAATATCTAATCCAGGAGTTCCCATTGCTATCTTTATAATACCGGTAAATACCGACCTTATTATTTTCTTTGAGAGAAAGGGTATCTGCAGTATATCTAACTAGTTCCGTTTGTGTATGATCTGTCAAAAATTGGTTGGAGAAGATATCAAAGTCATCGTAGGCCATCACTTCATATCTGTTATATATATTCATCTCTGTTCCCATCACAGCCAAAAAGGTAATTTGAATTAGAGCATAGAAAAATAGCCCGTAAATCATTTCCAATAAGGTAAATCCTGATCTTGTATTAATCATATTTGACATAGTTAGATTTAACTTAGTCAGCTTTAACTTTCGCCTATTTAATTTATTCTTGAATCTTAAATTCTGTGAAATGACCATCCCGTTGATCCTCCAATTTGCCTTTTTCCAGATTGATTTCTATCCCTTCATGTATACTTGCCCCAAATTGAACAGCATTTAATTGATGAAACTGTTCACGACTTTGACCTAAGGCCCTTTCACTTCGCCTTAGGTTTTCAAGTTGCATCTGCTGGTTTATGACAAGGAGGTAGACCATAGCCCCTATTAAAGACAGTCCAATAATAGATTCGATGAACATAAACCCTTGTTTCCCCTTTTTACTATTGGAATTATGGATCAACTGGCTTTTTTTCTTCAATAACATAACGCCCTCCAGAAAATTGATAAACAATTGCATAATCCTTCGTTGGTGTTCTTAAGGTTATCGTTTGTGGCCCAACAGTTCCTGACGTAGAAAATTCAAATCTTTTATAATGGACAAACTTAGATTCTTTTGGAAACACAAACGTCGTATCTACTGGTGAAGGTCGTAATAGATCAGCTCGAAATTCCACTGTATTACCTGAAAAAGTCACAAAATGAATACCTTTCCTAACTATTGTCATTTTATGCACGTATTCAAAGTGTTGCATGACATTACGCATCATTACTTTTGATTCATAACGGATAATAGCGTCTTTTGCATATGGGACCGCAAGTATTAATGATAATGACAGCGCAAATAAAACAAGTATCATTTCCAGAAGAGTAAATCCTGACTTCTTTTTATGTTTTTTCATCAAAATCTACTCCTCTTAAAATGGTGATGTTAATAATTCCTAAGGGGTAACAGTTCCAGCTGGAATAGCATTATATTTTTCTAATTGATCAGTGGTGATATAGCCTTCGTTTGCTAGTACTTCCGCCGTGACACTTGTTTCATCATGTTCTAGTAAATATAATTCCATCTGCGTTTCAACAGTTTCGACTAAAGCAGCGTTAGTTTTAGTTTCTACATTTTTGGTTTGCTTGGACACGTTTGGTATAATTAGAATTA
>JAEZWY010000186.1 GCA_023442905.1 Bacillota bacterium
CTTCATCACTATTCATTAATTGATGAACATCGTTTAAAGTCACAATGCCCATATCTCCTGGAATGGTATGTTTCAGTGCAAATGTTGCATTGGCAAATTCAACGCATTCCTGAGGCGTATAGTTTTCTGAATTAATCGCGTATATTAATCCAGCGGCGAAAGCGTCGCCTCCACCAATACGGTCAATGATATCTACGTCAAACACTCTCGAAGAATATAGTGTTTTATTCGCATACATATAGGATTGTAAAATATTACGATTCGCATTGATTACACGACGTTTTGTCAACGCAATCGCCTCTAGATCATAATAATTGCAAATATATTCAAGCGTATCATCTAGATTATCGAAATCATATGGTCGCTTGATATTATTAGCATCCTTATAGTCATTGCCGCCTTCATCCGGAACGAATAAAGGTTCAATACCAAAGCAAATATCTGCGTACGGTAATAATTCTGCCATTTTTTCACGAGCAACTTCAAAGTCCCATAGACTTGCACGGTAATTTAAGTCTAAAGAAACTTTTAAACCGCGTTTTTTAGCTTCTTGCATAGTTGCTTTGGTTAAATCAAATAAATTATCTGATAACGCTGCAGTAATACCAGAAGTATGGAACCAGTTTGCATCTTCAAAAATCAGATCCATATCATAATCATTGATTGTAGATTCTGTGAAAGCAGAGTTCTTTCTATCATAGACAATCTTAGACGGTCTGATAGAATACCCTTTTTCAGCAAAGTAAATACCTAAACGGTCACCTTGACGTAACATGTAGCCAGTATGTACCCCGTTTTTTCGCATAAATTCAATGGCACTGTTCCCTAATTCGTTATCAGGAACGGCTGTGATAAAACTAGCCCACATACCTAAATGCGCTATAGTAGATGCTATATTTGCTTCAGACCCACCATATGTGACTTCTAATTTTTGAGCTTGAGAAAAGCGTTCGCTATCATTTGTTGTTTAACGAATCAAGATTTCCCCAAGCGTCACAACCTTTTTGCGCATATTATTTTCCGCCTTGGATTTCTGCTAATTTATCAGCAAATTTTTGTGCTTCTTCACGACAAGAGTCAGCTCCGTCAGCTTTGTAACGTTTAGTTAAAGCTGAACCAACACCAACTGCCCATGCACCATTGTTGATCCAAGTTTCCATGTTGTCGATGTTAACGCCACCTGATGGCATCATTTCAACTTGTGGAAGTGGACCATGAACATCTTTAATGAATCCAGAACCTAATACACCACCTGGGAACACTTTAACGATTTCGCAACCAGCAGTTAATGCTTGTTGGATTTCAGTTACAGTACCACAACCTGGTAAGTATGGAATTGTGTATAAGTTACAGATTTCAGCAATTTCAGGTACCCATGTTGGTGAAACGATGAAACGTGCACCATTTAAGATTGAGATACGTGCAGTAATTGCATCTAGAACAGTACCAGCACCTACAACCATATCAGTACCTTCAAATTCTTCTGATAAACGAGCCATTACGCGCTCAGCACCAGGAGTTGAGAAAGTAACTTCGATGTTTTTAACGCCACCTTCGTAAACTGCTTTAGAGATTTCGTAACCTGCTTGTTCAGATTCGCCACGTACTACTGCGAATAAGAAGTTTTTTTGCATTTGTACAACTGTTTCAGCTTTATTTGCCATTTTTATTCCTCCTAAATTGGATGTTTTTTTTAATTAATGGAATTATGCGTCGTATTTTGCTAATAAGTCTTGGAATTCACCAATCACTTTATCTTGATATTCACCAGCATATTCTTTGTTGTTGAATTTAGCTAACGCTTCATTACGTAGACGATCCCATGAGAATTCTTCATTTCCAAATAAGATTGGGTAGTAAAGAACGCCATTTGTTTGAGCTGCTTTCAAATCACCAGGTGCGTCACCAACCATTAGGATTTCGTCTTTTGCATAACCATGTTTCAATAAGTCAGCAATTGCATCTGCTTTTGAACCAGCTTCTTGACCGTAAATAACGTCAACTGAAGGCATCAAGTCATGACGAGTCCATTCTGATTGTAAAGCTTCAGAGTTAGCTGAAGAAACGATTGCTACGTCTCCTGCTTCTGCTAATTTTTCTAAACCTTCTTTAGCACCAGGGAATGGTTCATCGCGTCCAGTAAGTTCGGTATGAATACCTTCATTTACTTTGTTAGACCAGTCTAAAGCTGCCACTAATGAAGGCTCTTCATTTGCTTCGATAGCTTCTTTTAATGAAGCATTTGATAATGAAGATGCTGAGTTAGCCCAGTCACGTAAAGCATCAATATTCATGATTGATTCACCAGCTGCAGTAGCGTTATCTAAACACATTACTAAAGCTGTAAAACGGTTTACACCACGAGTAGATGAGAATAAGTTTACGCGATTCCAGTCTTCTTGGAACGCTTCTTTGTTTTCGATACCAAAAACATCTGCAGCAATTGGTCCGAAGAACTCAAAATGTTTAACGTTCATTGTATCCATTGCACAGCCATCAGAGTCAACACAAACTAAGAATTGGTTTTGTTTTGTAAATTCATTTGGTAAAACTGCCATTAATATTCCTCCTAAATTTAAAAGAAAAAGGGCTTTGAGCATTGATATGATACCACTGCCAAAGCCCTCCAGTTATTTTGTATGTGTATTATTTAATTTAAAAATTAAACACCAGCGTAAGCAGCGAATCCACCATCGATTGGTAATACAACACCGTTTACGAAGCTTGCTGATTTTTCGTCAGCTAAGAATAATAAACCACCTAATAACTCTTCTGGTTCACCAAAGCGACCCATTGGCGTACCGTTGATGATTTTCTCACCACGTGGTTTCAATGTTTTGTGGTCTGCTTCAAACATCATGTCAATGTTTTGGTTAGATACTAAGAAACCTGGAGCGATTGCATTAGCACGAACGCCAACATGAGCAAAGTGAACTGCTAACCATTGAGTAAAGTTAGAGATTGCTGATTTAGCACCTGAGTATGCAGGGATTTTTGTTAATGGTGTGAATGCGTTCATTGAAGAAATATTGATAATGTTCGCACCTTCACGGCCAATCATGTCTTTAGCAAAAACTTGAGTTGGTAATAAAGTACCTAAGAAGTTTAAGTTAAATACAAATTCAACACCTGATTGGTCTAAGTCGAAGAAAGTTTTTGTTTCTTCTGGTAAGTCTAATTCATGGTATTCGTTGTCAGTAGTTGCGCGTGGGTTGTTACCACCAGCACCGTTAACTAATACGTCAGTACCACCGAATTCAGCATCTACAGCTTCTTTAGCTGCTTTGATTGAATCGATTTCTAATACGTTACATGCTACAGCGATTGCTTTACCAGGGATGTCTAAAGCGTTGATTTCGTCAGCACGTGCTTGAGCTGCGTCACCGTTTAAGTCTAATAAAGCAACGTTAGCGCCTGCTTGAGCAAAAGCTTCCGCAAATTTAGAAACTAATACACCACCAGCACCTGTTAAAACAACTGTTTTACCTGTAAAGTCATGAGCGAATTGGTTTGACATAATTCATTACCTCTTTCTTATCTACTGGAAATTCCAGTAATTCATTTTGTTATTGACGGTTAATTATTTAGTAGTACCAAAGTTTGGTGTTTTACCAGCAGCTTTCATAGCAGCTTCGTATAAACCGTTGAAGTAAGTAGCACCTAATGCACGGTCATATAAACCGTAACCTGGTGTTACTGTTTGGTCACCCCAGATACGACGACCGTGGTCTGGACGTAAAGCCCCTTGCCAGTCGTAGTCAACTAATAATTTAACAACTTCGTACATATCGATGTCACCAGTTTCAGATAAGTGAGCTGTTTCTTGGAAGCCCCAGTCACCGCGTTTAACGTTACGAGTATGCATGAAGTTGATACGGTTACGTTCTAATGCTGATTTAGTCATTGCTAAAACATCATTTTTCTCGTCAGAAGCGTAAGAACCAACACACATAGTAATACCGTTGTATTCTGAATCATAGATGTCTAAGAAACGAGTAACTGCTTCTTGACCAGTGATGATACGTGGTAAACCAAAGATTGAGTATGGAGGGTCATCAGGGTGAATAGCCATCTTCACGCCAGCTGCTTCAGCTGTAGGCATGATAGCTTTGATGAAGTACTCTAAGTTTTCCCAAAGTTTCGCTTCGTCTACGTTATCACGGTAGTAGTCTAAGATTGCTTTCATTTCTTCTTTAGTGTAAGAAGAGTCCCAACCTGGTAATGAAAGTTCACCTTCAACTGGGTCCATACGTTCAACATCTTCTTTTAAGAATGCTAATGAAGTAGATCCATCTGGTAGATCGTGATCTAAATCACAACGAGTCCAGTCAAATACTGGCATAAAGTTATAACATACAACAGGAAATCCTGCTTTACCTAAGTTAGTTAAAGTTTGTTTGTAGTTTTCGATTAATTGGTCACGGTTAGGTTTACCTTGTTTGATATCCTCGTGAACCGGTACTGATTCGATAACTGAAATATGTAGACCTGCGTCTTCAACATCTTTCTTAAGTTGTTCGATACGTTCCATCGGCCAAACTTCCCCTACAGGAATATCGTAAACCGCAGTAACGATACCTTGCATACCTGGGATTTCACGGATTTCTTGTAATGTAACAGGATCGTCCTGTCCATACCATCTGAAACTCATTTCCATAGTATAATACTCCTTTTTTGTGTGATCTAAATTCGCACTATATGTTATGAGCAATCGCTTACGCTCATTCAACTACATTCTACATAAAGGATAGCGCTTTTTCAAGAGCAAAATGGCAATTAATGCAATTTTTATAAAAAAATGTAAGGGGATACATATTCAATAGCTATCACTTTAAACTTTTATCTTTTTCATGGTATAATTAAACATATCAAAAAAGTTATTTATTTATAGGGGGGGTAGGCATATGCCAACTAGTAAGGCACAAAAGAAAAGAAACCGTAAAATCCTATGGTATCTAGTCTTAATCATTTTCACTATTGTACAAGGTTTTCTAATTTCAGATGACGATGAGGCATAGTTATTTGAATCATTTATCTTTTAAAACGCCAAAAAACAGTTTTTCACTTGTTTTTTGACGTTTTTTTATAAATAACAGTTTGGAGCAACATTTGCAATGATATGATGAGTTTAAGGCAAAAATGATGCACCAGCTCAAGGGTTTAAAGATAGAACCGTTAGCGCAAAATTGAGCACCAAAAATATAATGATCAATTTGTAAAAGTTCTTATTTTCTAGTTTTATGGCATCCATGAACTTCTGTTAGCCTTTTTTTATCTTGCAATTATATTCATTCCTTCATTAAATAGGTAAATATAGAAAAAAGCGAGCCAAGGAAAAATAGCTTGGCTCGCTTTTCTATTAAATACTACTTATTAAATTCTACGACTTGACCGTCTTTGGCCATTAACACTTTGTCCGCTATTCCCAAGAATAAGCCATGTTCAACAACGCCGACCATTTGAATCAAATCGTCAGCCAACTTAACTGCGTCTTCTATTTTTTCTAAATGAAGATCAATAACAAAGTTACCTGAATCGGTCACAAATTTCGTGCCATCTGGTGATAAACGGAATGTTGGTGCATAGTTTTTATCCTCAAATGCATACAATAAGTGTTGACTAGCTGCTGGAATCACCTCTACTGGTAAGGGAAAGGCCCCCAATTGGTCTACTTGCTTGCTGTGGTCACAAATCCAAATGACGCGTTCACTATTCACTGCAATAATTTTCTCAATCAGGTGCGCACCACCGCCACCTTTAATCCCATTTAATTG
>JAEZWY010000195.1 GCA_023442905.1 Bacillota bacterium
CCACGACACGTGGTCTTTCGACACTTAAAATACGATATCATGCGCGGTTGCAGTGTGGTGCTCACACTTTTTACAACATCATATATACTATCAAAATAACTTAAACACGTCAAGGAATTCATCATAATTAAGTTAAAAGAATCAACTCAACTATATTTCATTATTTCGCAAATTCAATCGATGACTCTATCCTTGTACCAATTTGTTTTCCAAATACAGTATCGTGAGTAACAATCAATATTGCTTTCCCCTGTTCTTTAGCTAATGCTGTGATTAAAGCCCCAATTTGATCAGCTGATTCTCTATCTAAAGCTGAAGTTGGTTCATCAAAACATAGAACACTTGGATTCAGCATTAGCGCTCTGGCAATAGCAATACGTTGTTTTTGTCCCCCTGATAAGGTAGACGGATAAACATCTGCCTTATCAGATAAACCAACATCTGCTAATAATTTTTTACCATCTTTAATAAGATCTGCTTTATTTTTAAGTCCTTGTGCCAATGGTGCCTCAATTAAGTTTTGAATGACGGTTAAATTTGGGAATAATTGATAATCTTGAAAAACCATTCCCAGCTCATTTTGGTAAGCGCGTCGCTCACTATTTGAACTGTAAACTGCTTTTGTACCATTATCTTTTGACAATACTTTTCCATTGATTTCGATTGTACCACGGTCGGCTTCTTCAAGATTATTGATAATTCTCATAAATGTCGTTTTTCCTGTTCCTGAACGACCTAGTAGAATCACTACTTCACCTGGGTTAATTTCAAAATTATAATCTTTAATTACCTGATTTTCTTTATAAGACTTGTTTAGTCCCGATACCTTTAATGACATACGATAACCTCCCTATCACCATTTCAATTGATTTTCAAATTTACGTAAGACAAATGTTAGAACGGCCGTAATCACTAAGTAAATTGCTCCTGCAACTAAGTAAGGGACCAAGGATGCATAAGTATTAGCTGCAATGTTTCCGGCTCTTAGTAGCTCTCCTAGCCCAATTACATATACTAATGAGGTATCTTTAACTAGGGAAATTACTTCGTTACCAATTGACGGTAACACGATATTTACAACTTGCGGTAAGATAATTCTTCTAAACCCACGAATTTTACCAATTCCTAATACAGAGATACTCTCATATTGGCCATCTGGTACTGCGGAAATACCGCCTCTAAATATTTCTGCAAAATATGCCGCATAATTAACAACATAAGCCAGAATAGCAGCAGGAAATCTATCTAAAGCAATTCCGATATATGGTAGACCAAAGAAGATAACCATTAATTGTAGCATCAATGGACTACCACGCATAATGAAGACATATGTTTCAATAATAGCTTGTAACCATTTTGGGCCAAAAACACGTAATATCCCTATCAAAAATCCGATTGGTACAGATAGAATTAGTACAATTGCAAATAATAGTAAGGTTAGCTTCAAACCATTTAATAATGATGGTAATACGGTTACCACGATATTGGATGAATTAGAAGCTTGAGAATCTTCACCAAACCATTTAGCTGAGATCTCATCATAGGTACCATTTTCTCTTAATTCTTCAATTCCGGCATCTACTTGTTCTTTTAATTCAGTATCCGTTTGTCTAAAACCTACACCCATGGGTTCAATAGAGGTTTCATCTACAAAGTATTCATACTCATCTAATGTACCTTTTTGATTTAATGTATATCTAGAATAGATATCGCCAGCATAGATTGCGTCCACACGATCAGCATCAAGATCAGCAAATACCTCATTATAAGAAGGGTATAAAACTGGCTCATTTGCTAATTGGTTATATAAATCATTCGGCCATTCTTGCATAAAAGTCATTGCTGTCGAACCTGATTGTGTTGCAACTGTCTTTCCGGATAAATCTTCTAATGATTCAATCCCTGATCCTTTTTTACTAATAACCATTTGTCCAGACTCGATATAAGGCTCTGAGAATAATACCATTTCTTCTCGTTCTGCCGTAATCCCGTAACCATTCCAAATCATATCGATGTTACCAGAATTCAATTCTGTTTCTTTCATTGCCCAATCTATTGGTTGGAATTCTAGATTCCAACCATATAAATCAGCAACAGCATTAGCTAGATCGATATCAAATCCAACTAACTCTCCTGAACCATCACGGAAGCCCATCGGTGCAAATGTATCATCTAGACCAATAGTGTATGTTTCACCGCTAGAATTTTCAGATTCTGTTGCTTTCACTTGTGTTATACCATTCGTAAATATAATACCTAAAGATAAAATAATTGCTAATATCATATTTTTAAATTTATAATTCTTCATTATTTTCACCCTCCAATTAAATAAAAAAACGTCCCTCTACACCAAACTACATTGGTATAAAAGGACGTGAAATAAACGTGGTTCCACCTTTTTTCATAGCAACCTCACGATTACTATCTCTGTGTGTCAATGATGACACCGTGATTAACGCTCACATACGAATTATCTTTAATAATTTGCTCTTGGGTGTGTAGATACGATTCTTATACCTATTCTCAACTTAGCTAGGCTCTCTTTAATAAGTAGGTCGTAACCTCTTCCAATCAACACTTTTCATATTTGTAAACTTATTATAATCATTTTTTAATTTTTAATCAAGTATTATTTTTCAAACCAGATTACTAATTTCTGAATTAACCAGATAAAAATAAATCCTAAGAATGCATTAAATAGTAGCGATGGTATATAGTTTTGACTTAAAAAGTAATAATAAGAACTATTATGGATATCCATTAAGTAATACAAAGCATAAATGAAATGCGTATAACCCGTATATACGATCAATAACCATAGCCAAATTGTATAGAAATTCATTGGCAATTTTTTAATTACAATTCTAGTTAAAATAACAATCATCGGAAATAGAAATAAATTAACACCAAGGATTGAAGAGTAGTAGGCATCATATATAAATCCTATCAAAATACTTACAATGAAAATATTTGAATCATTCATCAAATAAACGGCTAATAAAGATATTACAATGAGCGTAAACTGAGGGCTTATTTGAAAGTTCTCACTGCCTAAACTATAGGACAACATAGTCATCACGCTGCCATCTAGTAAAAGGATTAAAAATACAAAGGTCGGTATCAAAAAGTTATTCTTAAAGAAATGTAACATACTTACCTCCCCTACTCTTGACTATCTGAAGAGGCGGAAGATGTTTCAGTAGCTTGTTCTTCACTATCACTTGTAGTATCACTTGAATTCTCATTCAACGTCATCACCACAAGCACTGTTCGGATATCTTTGAAATCTGCAGCAGGTTTAACTTTAACAGATTGAGACAAACCAAAATTATCAGATTTTGCAGAAGTAACTTCCCCAATAATTAACCCCTCAGGAGATACGCCACCTAATCCACTAGTTGTAACAGTATTACCTTCACTAATTTGTGCATCGTTAGGCACTTGCTTTAAAATCAGTTCTTGAGTCTTTTCATCGTAGTCAGATAAAATCCCAGATACGATACCATCATCTGTTTGGATGCTCACAGCAACATTCGTCATTTGATTATTTTCCGTAATTAATAATTGAACTTTTGAACTTGTTGCAGATACTTCTGTAACATGACCTACAAGTCCACTCTCTGTCATTACAGACATATTCTTTTCGATACCACTGTTGGATCCTACATCGATTGTAATTGAATCTAACCAAGTATCAGGTGATCTAGAAATAACAGAAGAAGCAATAACATTTTTCCCAACCAACGATGGTTGTAAATCTAGTAATGCAGATAGTTCTTCATTTTCACTTTGTAGAATCTCATTTTGAGCTTCTAGTTCTTCTAGTGAAGAAATTTGACTTTTCAATCGTTGGTTTTCTTCATACGTATTCATTAAATCGTTAATTGAGTCTGTAAAGCGCATCATCGCATTTGTTGGTGTAGACACAAATCTACCGACAACTGCGGTCACATCATTCACCCATAAAACTGGTTTGGGCATCTGTGATTGACTAAATATTGAGTAGGCAATCATACTGAATGAAGTGATGACACTAACAAGCAGGACAATTAATTTTTTATTCTCAAAAAATCGTCGCAATATTATCCATCCCTTCACTTACATATGGTATTTATTATAACAAAGTCTAAAGTTAATTTGTAATGTTTATCCATGCAAATCTATTCTTAATATTTATTTTAGGATAATCTTAAGATAAGGATAATTTATCATAACAAAAAAGAGAAGCTTTCGCCTCCCTTTTACATAATATGATGACCCGTACGGGACTCGAACCCGTGTTACCGCCGTGAAAGGGCGGTGTCTTAACCGCTTGACCAACGGGCCAGTATAAAAATATTAATATGGTCCGAGACAGATTTGAACTGCCGACACCTTGAGCTTCAATCAAGTGCTCTACCAACTGAGCTATCAGACCTAAACCAACGGTCCCGACGGGAATCGAACCCGCGATCTCCTCCGTGACAGGGAGGCGTGATAACCGCTACACTACGGGACCATTTCAATTGCGGGAGTAGGAC
>JAEZWY010000200.1 GCA_023442905.1 Bacillota bacterium
CCAAAAAGGTGTTGAGCTGGTTTTTTATATGCGTACTGTAGGGATGTTAACTTGGGGGAAGTGTGCTACATCTAATATGTCTGAGACGTAATGACGAAAATCAAATACATTCAACAAGGATTTGATGTAGGGATATAAAACTTACAATAAGATTACCCAATCTGCTGTACGTAACTTTCTCCAGTTACAAGAACAATTGAGGCAATCTTTTTTTGATCTAATCTTTTTTTATGAGGAATAGTGATGTTAGAAATTATAAGAATCACAATCATAACATTAGATGATTTGTTGAGGTTAGCACGTTCTACAATCAATTCAGCAGCCGAGCCGTATGACCGTGAAGTGCAAAATGCATTTTATTCTGAACCGTTGCGTAAAATTGTTTAGTTGTTTGAGAGTTCTTGTCATAATCAGTGGTGGTAGCATAAATATCCGTTATTTTCTAATAGAATTGTCTTTCGGTGGCACGGATTTGGCGGATTCGCTCTAACTGCTCATCAAAATACTTATTCGTCAGATAAGTGCCACGCTTTAGTCGCTTATCATCCATAACCAAGCTCTTGATAATTTTGTCATTTGAATCTGACTAACCCATTTACGGAACTGTAATGCACGTTCAGAGTTGACTTTAAAACCTACCACGATAATCATTTCAAGTATTTGTCCAGTTTTCATTCAAGTGATTATCTGTAATCAATTCAAATTTTGAAAAAAATTAGTTAAGTTCACTAATATACTTAAATTGTTTGGATATTCTGATAAAAATTTGATAAAATTAAAGTTGAATACGTTTACATAATCTCAAAAATTAGCTTATTATTAAAGGAAGTGATTTGAATGGTTGAGTGGAGTGACGCTTTAAAGGAATCGTTAAAAAAAGCGGAATCAATGGCCCTTGATAAACAACAGTTTCAAGTAGATATTCCTAATTTATGGTTGGTATTATTAGAGTCAGGTAAACCAGCCTATGTGATTTATCAAAAACTAGGTTTGAATATGTCTGAATTCTTAAGATTAGTGCGAGATGAAGTCAGTCAATTATCTGTACGCTCTCGAACACAAAATGTAAAAGCCATTAAACGTACCCCAAGGTTTCAAAGACTACTCGATGATGCAGTAGAATTACAACAAAGTTATCAAGATGAAGAGTGTGGGGTTGAACATCTGATCATTGCTGTAATGATGCAAAAAAATAATCCTTTTACCACATTTTTGATTAATCAAGGATATAGTCAACAAAAAATTGAAAAACATTTAAAAAAAGAAGTAAAATCGAAAAATAATATAAAAGAGGCGAATCCACAACAATATTCTAACTTAGAGAAATTTGCGATTAATATTAATCAAAAATATCAACTAGGGCATTTGGACAAAATTATTGGTCGACAACGCGAAACAGAAGAGGTCATACGAATATTGATGCGTAAAACCAAAAATAATGCTATTTTAATTGGCAAACCAGGGGTAGGTAAAACTGCGATTGTTGAAGGTTTAGTACAAAGAATTGAAGAGGGCAATGTACCTAAAGCATTAAAAGGTAAATTAGTTTATAATCTCGATTTATCAGCAATTGTTGCGGGCGCTAAATACCGTGGTGAGTTCGAGGAAAGATTGAAGAGTGTATTGAATGATGTGCGGGAGTCCAAGGGGCAAGTTATTTTATTTATTGATGAAATTCATATGATAGTAGGAGCTGGACGTACCGAAGGTTCAATGGATGCCGGTAATATGCTTAAACCTATGTTAGCTAGAGGTGAATTACGTTGTATTGGGGCAACTACTACTGATGAATACCGTGAAAATTTTGAAAAAGATAAAGCGTTGGAGCGACGGTTTCAACGGATTCATGTGAATGAACCGACGATTGAAGAAACAGTGGAAATTTTATCTGGTATCCAGTATAATTTTGAACTTTATCATGGGGTTAATATAACGAAAGAAGCAGTAAAAGCAGCAGTTATGTTATCAAATCGCTATATTAAAGATCGCTTCTTACCAGATAAAGCCATTGATTTATTAGATGAAGCGAGTGCAGTTCGTAAATTAAGAATGGATGCCGTACCAGAACGTATCCAAAGTCTCCAAACTAAATTGCGTCAATTAGAATTAGAGAAAATTCGTAAACAAGAGAAAGGATCAGTTCCTGATATTATACAACAAATAGACAACGAAATCGTTACCATTAAACAAAGACTTTTTGAAAATACTCAAGATTGGGAAGAAAACCAAACGATATTATCAGAAATCAACCAATTAACTGCTCAATTAATTGAACAACAATCTTTAGCACAAGATGCTTTAATAACGAATCAATTGATTGAATATTATGAAATTTCTGAAAACACGCTACCTCAAATTGAAAAAAATATCCAAATGCTTGAATCAAAGCGTATGCAATTAAAGCAACAAGATAAAATTTTTATTACTAATGAAGTCGGTGAAGAAGATGTGGCAGAAGTAGTCGAGCGATTAACAGGCATTAAAGTGCAAGGAGTGGTCGAGGCAGAGCGACATCAATTATTGAACTTGGCCAATATTCTTAAACAGAAAGTCATTGGTCAAGATAAAGCCGTTGAAAAAGTTGCCGAAGCAATCATTCGTTCACGTGCAGGGATTCAAAATCAAGGACATCCGATCGGTTCCTTCTTATTCTTAGGTCCAACTGGGGTTGGAAAAACTCAATTATCTAAATCATTAGCAGAAATATTGTTTGGTTCGGAACTAGAAATGATTCGCTTAGATATGTCAGAATACATGGAAAAACATGCAGTTGCTAAATTAGTTGGACCACCACCAGGATATGTAGGTTATGAAGAAGGAGGTCAATTGACTGAGGCAGTTCGCCATCGTTTGTATTCGGTTGTATTACTGGATGAAATTGAAAAAGCGCATCCGGATGTCTTTAACATCCTCTTACAAGTATTAGATGAAGGACGTTTAACTGATTCTCGAGGGCTTACCATTGATTTTAAGAATACCATTTTTATTATGACATCGAATCTGGGTTCATTAAAACTTTTAGAAAGTTTGCAAACAAATGGCGCAATTACAACCGATGTTGAGGAAGAAATTCATCAAGACTTACATCAACATTTTAGACCAGAGTTTATTAATCGGATTGATCAAGTGTTAATCTTTAACCCATTAACCATTGAAAACATGAGAGGCATTGTCGATTTAATGCTAACAGACTTAGCAGCCAGACTTCAAAAACAACATTTGATAATCGAAGTTAGTGATGATGCTAAAGATTGGCTTGCCCACTCTGGTTTTGAACCAACCTTAGGTGCAAGACCACTTCAAAGACTCATTATGGACCAAATAGAGACACCAATCGCATATTACTTAATCGCAAATGATTGTGAAAATATCACAGAAGTCAAAATCTCGTTAAAGGCTAATAAATTAACATTTGAATATTCAAAACGATAAATAATGTGAATAAGCAAACGAAAATGTTGATAATATAATAAATAATACTTAAGCTAAAACCTAAAATATATAAAAATATGGCTTGCATTTTAAATTAGAAAGTTTTATACTGAATCTGAAAACGTTTTCTGATGCTGAAATTTTGTGAAAAGTATAGAAAGGGGTAGGTATTTTGGTTCAATATGATATTGTAATTGTCGGAGCAGGACCAGGCGGATATATTGCAGCAGAAGAAGCAGCACGTCTGGGCAAAAAGGTTGCAGTCATTGAAAAGAATGAAATCGGTGGAACATGCTTAAATGTCGGCTGTATCCCATCTAAAGCATATTTAGAACATGCCCATTGGCTTCATACAATCAGCAAATCTCAAAGGTACGGGATTGATGTCGAAGTGAAATCGATTGACTTTAAATCTTTAATAGAACGAAAGGATAAAGTCGTATCGACCTTACAAAATGGGATTGCCTCTACCTTTAAATCATTAAAAATTGACTATATTGAAGGTGAGGCCCAATTTAAAGATGGGAATGAACTTTATGTCGGTGACAAGCAAATCTATTATCACGATTTAATTCTCGCGACCGGCGGTCGTCCTTTTATACCACCAATTACC
>JAEZWY010000065.1 GCA_023442905.1 Bacillota bacterium
GATTTTAAGATACTTTACATGAACTAGAATAAAATTTCAAGAAAAAATAGCATTTTGTTCATAATTTATTAATATTTCTCTTAATCGTTTTTAATACTATTTCTAATTGTTTTAATAATAGGAAGAGAAATGATTTAAGCCGCTTGAAAGTCATAATCAAAATAGGAAACATGTGTTTGTGGATAAGCCTGTGACTAAGTCGAAACTTCATTCGAATTCCCCTGTTGCTGTAGGCAATTGCCTTGTGGATAGAAATCAAAATTTTGAGTAGATTCCTGTGTATAGATGATTTATTCACATGTGGAAACTAGATTCTAACCGACTATTTTTAATGAAGTACATGTTTCACATGAAACCTGTTGTTAAAAATAGCCTATATCATGTAAGGATATATAACATATACGAAAACTAATTGTTGTAGTACAGTGAAGGGGATTTAGATGAAAAGATTGCATTTTTTAAAAAGAGGCTGTGGGTTGAAAGTGGCTTTAAGTAAAAAAATAGGGTAAGAGAGGTAAAATTAGATAAAAGATAAGCAATTAAAAGATGGTGATTATTCGTATAAAAGTAAAGAGATATATTCATTTTGCAGCAAAAGTAGAAAAGAATGGGTGGCGTATCTCTTTTCTAGTGAATATAGATGTGAAATTTCACAAGCAAATGAGTTTGCATAAAGAAGAAAGCAAAGCGTTGATATATTTTAAGCATGAATATAACAATCTAATAGGGGAAGTTAAGGAGAATTTAGAATGGGTACAATATTAGTTACACTTGAAATAAGTGAATAACGGAGAGAAGTATAAATATAACCTAGAAAAGTAGAATAAGAAGAATTATCTGTTGCTTGGTTTTAATGACATTTCACGTGGACTATACTAATAAGCGCGCCCTTCTTACTTGCTTATCTTATTCCAATCCTTACTTAATTGGTAATTTTTAGTAGCAGGCAAGAGTTAATAAGGATCTATTTATTGAATTTCTCTTATATATTATGATTGACCAAGGTCTTGTTCAATAAAGGGTTAATGCATGGTTTTTCACTGTATTTTTTGGCTAATATACTATTAATAAGGCTTATTTTGGACAGTTTGTAGGGTACCGGTTTCTAAAATCAATCACTATTCACCATTTCCTTCACCTGTTAAAAGTAAAATCGATGCTTTACTACACTACAATTAGTGACAAAAGTTTCTGTGATTATAGAATGACTTATGTTTTTTTTTAGATGCTGACATCTTTAATTAGGTTTTTTTAAAAATCTAGAGGAATGTTTCACGTGAAACATTCCTCTTCAGTATTGATTATTCCTCTATGTGTGGTAAACGTAAATGCCTAAGGTTTATAAAACCCTTATACAAACTGATTAACTCTGGGTGATCTTTCCAAATCAATGTTTAAAGAGAAAAAAGCAATAGACCCTCGCCACATTTGGATAACATTCGATATATTAGGAATAATTATTAGTCGCTCATGGTTGCTGCTATAGATGGATGTCTTAGTTACTGAATTACATTGATGAATAGTTTTACTTTCTTCTTTTACAAAAAAATATTTTTTATAAACATAGGAAAAATAGCGTGATTAATTATGTTTCACGTGAAACAAACCTCCATAAAAGAAGATCTGTTTAGTATTTCTCTGGCTTAAATAGAAGGTTGTAAGATTAATAGGATTTATATGTTGCAGGTAGAGGCAAAATACTAGTGATAAGAGATTTTAATGGCGTATATTGAGTTTTCCGTGACATAAATATTTATTTTTAGCATTATGTACTGTGTGTTATTCTAAAACATTCTACAGTAGTAAACTAAAGAAATTCATTAAAGACTAAGATTAGTAGATAATATGATGTATTGATGTAATTGTAGCTATTCAATAGCTGGTAAGTTAAATTTCTAATTATTATAGATAAGACTAACCGTATGAGTTCTGCTGATTTAAGATTATACAGTAGCTACTTCATAACTCCAATAAACTGGAAGTCAATTTGACCTTCCATGATGTTTCACGTGAAACATCATTAATTGTCGACTTATTTTCAATATCGACTCGTGGTAAGGAGAGAGTTAATGTAGCATTCCATTCTATTGTCATTAAGGCCGTTAGTTAATCATAGCTAGTTTATTGTATCGGTGGTTACCAAAGATATGTGACTAATGATTAAACAATTACGACGGGTACCAATTAAGCTATCGGCAAAATTCTTGGGATTATCAATCAGAGATTTACGGAAGTTGTATCCATTCTTATCCTAATAAAAATCATAGTTGGTATAGAGCTATTAATGATAAAAAGAAATTTTGGACAAAATCCATTCTAATTGTAGCTAGCAGCTAGCTATTGGATAATTGCTTTCATTCATCAATTTGAGGTACGGTGAACAAATAGCTTCTAGTGGATATTGATAGGGCCTGTATAATAATCAGTTGCTTTTAGGATTAACTTGCTAGGTGGATAAGATTAATCAAAGGTAAATTGATAGAATGAAATATGATTTCGTTAGAAGCATTTGTTAGTGGACTGTGGGAAGATTCCTGTATCGGAGAGTATACACTTTATAAAACTTCTAATCTTGAAGACTCGCTATCATTAATACGAATGTTTCACGTGAAACATTCATATCGGATATTTCTTAAAGAAGTCTTTGACTTTGATATTTTTGATAAGATATGAAT
>JAEZWY010000052.1 GCA_023442905.1 Bacillota bacterium
GCTCTACGGTTTGTTCAATATAGTTGATTTGGTCACGGTATTCAGCCGCACGTTCAAACTGTAAATCTTCTGAAGCTACTGCCATTTTCGCCTTTAGATCATCTTTAATATTCTTCACATCACCATTTAAAAAACGACGAATCCGTACTTTTTGTGCTTCATATTCTTCAACAGGGACTTCATGGTCGCAGGGGCCAATACACTGTCCAAGATGGTAATAGAAACAAGCGCGTTTTTCATTTTTCCCACATTTACGTAAGGGATAAGTTTTTTGGAGTAAATCGAGTGTACCTGTTGCCGCATAAATATTGGGATAGGGACCAAAATATTCGCCACCATCGTCTTCAACCACGGATGTAATGATCATTTGCGGGTCACGTTCTTTAGTAATCTTAATGTAAGGATACATAGTACCGTGTTTTAAGCGGATATTATAGTGCGGTTGATGTTTCTTAATGAGATTAATCTCCAACAATAAACTTTCTTTATCCGTTTGGGTGATAATATAGTCAAAATGATGAATCTCGCTGACAAGTTGCGCTGTCTTACCAGTATGGGATGATTTGAAATAAGAACGCACACGGTTCTTTAAATTCTTAGCTTTTCCAATATAAATAATTTGGTCTTGCGCATTTTTCATAATATAGCAACCAGGCAAGGCTGGTAAAAGTTTTAGGGTATTTTCAATTAACTCACTGGCCATCAATTGGTCTCCTTTCGTTAGTATTATCGGTATTCAATCAGATAACAAAAGTCTGTTCAATCTATAATTATACCACCCATAGAAGGTTTTTGGCAGTAATTTGAATGGTGCAGACTAATCCATGAAGTATTCAACCAGTAGATGACCAGTAAATCACCTTTGTGTTATAAGGATTGCCCTGAATATGGTAAAATAAACATCAAAGCTAACAAGTACAGGCTGGTCTTTTTATAAGCGACTGGATGTAGGTAGATAAAGATGCTTTCCTAGACTACGGCATGTGTCTACGAAGGAGATAGAAACCAAGGAGGAATTGTTATGGCAAAAAAATCGGCTTTCAACACATTATTAGGCTTGGGTACCTTAGCTTTAGGTGCTGCTTATGTTAGGTGGCAAAACTATACTGTTGGAACAACAGATTATTTTGTTGAGAATCCTCGTTTCAAAGATAGTTTAAATGGTTTTACCATTGCTCACCTATCTGATTTACACTTACCTGACCAAAATGTAAACTTGAATGATATTTTAGACCATATCTATAAAATGCAACCAAATATTATCGCCATTACCGGGGATATTGTACAAACGGATGCTTCCGATTTAGATGAAGCGACCTTGTTTACATTCTTTAAAGCTTTGACTGACATTGCGCCAACATTTGCCACTTTTGGTAACCATGATGCAGCGTCATTGCAACATAACCTTTTAGTTCGCACCATGGGGGCAGCAGGTATTGTCCATTTAAATGACCGGGCAATTACTTATACCTATAAAGGGCAACCACTGACTTTAATGGGCTTAGATGATAAAATGAACAAATATTTCTTAGTCGGAGATGCACTAAGAACAGTCGATTTAACTACTGAACAAATGGCACAACCAAAGATCTTATTAGCTCATCACCCAGAAGCTTTCTTACGGTATCATGAAAATATCAACAAATCACCGGATTTAGTTTTATCAGGGCATGCCCATGGTGGTCAAATTCGTATACCAGGTATTGGTGGTTTATTTGCACCTAACCAAGGAAAATTACCGAAGTATACTTCAGGAGTATTCTATTTGCCAGGCAATCCTGACAAGCAAATGGTAGTATCTCGTGGGATTGGGGCGTCAAGTTTCCCAATTCGTTTAAACAACCGTCCAGAAGTGATTGCGGTACATTTAACAACGGATATTGAACGCGCTGTAGATGGATTAACCAAATCTATTGATTACATCACTGAACAAGAAGGTGGCGTAACAAAACAACAATTAGAAAAGCAATATTTAGCCCGCAAAAAAGAACGAGCAGAAGCACAAGGTTATTTTTCAGTTTCACCGGATGCCACAGATAGCCAAGAAATTATTGAAGCCATTGACAATGATAGACCAGTGGATGCCTATACATTGATAGCAAATAAGGAGGAAGAGGACATGACTGATCCAAGAGAAAATCCTTTTGTAGAAAATAATGACTATGATGATGATGTAGTAGACCGTTCAAGTATTGAACTGCCTAAATATGAAGCTGATGAGGAAAAAGTACCACACAATCCAAGTATTAAACCGTCTTACATCTTGTTAGACCCAGAAACCAATGAAAAAACTGTCGTAGATGAAAATGTAGACACAGAGAAAGTTTTCTCTGATAATTTAAATGAAGAAGTATTTATTGTGAAGGACCCTAAGAAACAATAGGGGTTACACAATAATAAGAGAGGGCCTAACCATGGCCCTTATCTTTTGTAGCGTGTAACAATCCCATACCAATGAATAACAGTAAAGAAATAGAGGACAAAAATGACAGAAAATGAAACACAAATGACAAATTTTATCAGCCAATTGCCTGTAGCACTTCAAGAAAAATGGCAGTCAGCTGGCTTTGGCCAAGCAACTGATATTCAAACGGAAACGTTCCAACCCATGTATGATGCAAAAAGTGTCATCGCATCTGCGCCAACAGGATCAGGGAAAACTCTGGCTTACTTATTGCCTATTTTAAGCCGGATGGTTGCAAACCGTGAGGCAGCAAAGCAATATAATGGTGGCGTAAAACTGATTGTTTTAGTACCTTCTCAGGAATTAGCTTCTCAAGTCGGAGATGTAGTTCAAGATTGGGCTCGAGCAGTTGACTTTAAGGCTATGAAAATCATTGGTGGCGCCAATGTCAAACGCCAAATTGAAAAAATACGTGAAAGACCAGACATTATTGTGGGTACTTCTGGGCGGATGATTGAGTTGATTGATCAGCGTAAATTGAAAGTCCATGAAGTGGAGACAATGATTATTGATGAAGCAGATGCCTTATTAGATGCGGAGCATATCGGGCAGACAAAACAACTGGCAAAAAAATTACCAGGTAGAGCACAAGTGGCTTTATTTTCAGCAACTGTGCCGGATACCTTATCTGGCTTAGCTAGTGACTTGTTAGCTGAACCGGTTGTGGAATTAGCTGCTGAAAAAATAGGATCTGCCTTTGAAAAACAAAGACGAGATGGCTATATCACGGTGCCTGTTCGTAAACGTGATGATATGCTGCGTCGTTTAGCGCAAGTTGATGGGATGCAAGCTTTGGTATTTGTTAGAACAGTGGCAGAAATTGAGCAATTGCAACAAAAACTACAATTTAACCATATTCAAACAGCATACTTACATTCGAAAATGGCCGCGCAAAACCGTCAGCAAGCTATCGCAAAATTTACTAAGGGCGAATATACTTACTTGTTCACAACGGATGTGGCCGCTCGTGGTTTAGATATTGAAGACCTACCTTTAGTGATTCAATATGATTTACCGGCAACGCCTGAACAATATACCCACCGTGCTGGTCGAACTGGTCGGATGGGTAAAGACGGCATCGTTTTGACATTCGTGAATGATCGTTCACTTAGAGATTTGAAGAAACAAGTTGGTGATGATATTAGTCTAACTGCATTCTATACTTATGGGGGGCAGCTGACTGACCAAGTACCGAGTGCAAGCCAGCGTGACGAGGACCAACTCCTTTTACAAAAGGAGGAAGAGGTCGAGGCTGTTAAAGCGAAACCAAAGGTGAAGAAGGTTAAGCAAGGTCATAAACCGACGCCGTCAGCTAAGGCGCGTAAGAAAAACCGGAAACGGGATCATAAGAATAAAGGGGCTAGACGACACAAGGGATAATCTGGACTGGTCGAATGGCTTGAAATTAGATACAATAAAGTAGCAATTATCAATAATGGATGAATGATTTTAGAGGAGTGAATGTACATAATGAGCGACCGTTATGCAGTGATTCTAGCAGCAGGTAAAGGGACTCGAATGAAGTCTAAGTTGTATAAGGTGTTACACCCAGTAGCGGGTAAACCTATGGTAGACCATGTTTTAACTAGCGTGAATAAGGCTGGTATTGATGAAGTAGTGACAATTGTTGGTCATGGCGCAGATGCAGTCAAGGAATTGTTAGGTGACCGTACGTCATATACAACGCAAACGGAACAATTGGGTACTGGGCATGCTGTACAGCAAGCAGCTGATGTTTTAGCTGAAAAAAAAGGGACAACTTTAGTTATCTGTGGGGATACACCTTTATTTACAGCAGACACTATTGCGCGTTTGTTAGATGTTCATGAAGAAGCTGGTTTTAAAGCGACTATTTTAACTGCACCAGCTGATGATCCAACTGGTTACGGTCGTATTGTCCGTGATAAAGAAGGTCAAGTGGTTAAAATCGTTGAGCAAAAAGATGCTAATGAGGCAGAAAAATTAATTACTGAAATTAATACAGGGACTTATGTTTTTGACAATGCTTTATTATTTGATGCTTTAAATAAAGTTGGCAATGATAATGCTCAAGGCGAGTATTACTTACCGGATGTGATTGAAATCTTGAAAGAGGCTGGCGAACCTGTAGGGGCTTTCCAAATGGATAACCTAGATGAGTCACTTGGGGTAAATGATCGTGTGGCATTAGCTCAAGCTAACCAAACCATGTTTAAACGCATCAATGAAGAACATATGCGTAATGGTGTAACTATTGTGGATCCGGAAGCAGTTTACATTGAGGCAGATGTTGAAATTGGTGCAGATACTGTGATTGAACCGAATGTTTACCTTAAAGGAGATACGGTTATCGGTGAAGACTGTCACATTTATGCTGGTACAACGATTCGTGATTCTAAGATTGGTGACCGTGTAAAAGTACGTGCATCCGAAATTGAAGAAAGCCAAGTGAAAGATGGCGTGGATATTGGGCCAAATGCGCACTTACGTCCAGCTTCTATCATAGATGAAAATGCACATATTGGTAACTTTGTGGAAATTAAAAAAGCTCATATCGGTGAAGGGACTAAAGTTGGTCACTTAACTTATATTGGCGATGCAACTTTAGGTAAGAATATCAATGTATCTTGTGGTGTTATTTTTGCAAACTACGATGGTGTAAACAAACATCATTCAACAATTGGCGATAATTCATTTATCGGATCTGATGTAACGATTATTTCACCAGTAAATGTTGAAGCAAATGCCTTTTTAGCGGCAGGGTCTACAATTACTAAAAATGTGCCAAGCAAAGCTTTAGGAATTGCGCGTTCACGTCAAGAAAATAAAGATGGTTTTTGGGATAGATTACCAATTGGTAAAAAAGACTAAGATTGCAAAAATTGTAACCAAATTCACATTTTTCGATTCGCTATTTAGCTAACAATCGGCGTTTTTCTATGGTAGAATAGGTACGATAAGAGTGTCTGAGCATTCAGTATTGTGGAGGGAAAAAAATGTCAGAATCTATAGT